>DASVDQ010000012.1:0-35000 GCA_036381035.1 Trueperaceae bacterium
AGGTCCCTCTCGATCGCGGCGCGGGTCTGGTCGCTGATCCCCACTATCGCCTCCGCCGTGTCCTCGCCGGGCACCAGGACGACGAGCTCGGCGCCGGCCTGCTCCGCCCTGGCGATCGCCGCCATCGTGTTGAACTGCCCCTCAGGGAAGCCGTCGAGCACCAGCCCCTCGACATGGGTCTCCCAGACGCCAGCCTCGATGATCTCGGCAGGGAGGAGCGTCGCCCGTGAGTCGGGTCCAGCGCCCACCACTCGCCGCGGGTTGCTCACCACGTCTACGGCCGCGGCGACCTCGTCCCCGACGACGCCCCAGCGCTGGTGGACCACGACCGCCGGCGCCTGCCTGTAGGAGGCGGTCCGCTCCCCGCCGGCCACCGTCGCAGGCGCCGAGAACGCCGCGAACAGCAGGAGCTGGTCGATCGTCGCGAAGTCCACGGGCCCGTCCACGCCGCTCGCCGGCGGCGGCAGCGCCGGGTCGTCCCGTACGGCGACGGACCAGCGCAGGACGGGCTCCAGGGAGATGAGCTTCTCCAGGTACCTGTCGAGGACGTAGGCGTCGGGGACGCCTCCGACGTCGACCATCAGCGTGACGACCTGCGTCAGGTCCGCGAAGAACCTCTCCTCGTCCCCGTCGAGCTCCGCGATGACCCGCTCGGCGACCCGCTCCTCGCCGTCGGGGGAGGTCACGGTGAAGCGCAGCAGCTGGCGCCGCAGCACCTGCGGCGCGTCCTGACGCCCGGAGCCGCCGAGGGCCCCGATGGCTCCGGCCGCGCGGCCGCCCTTCTCCGCCGCGGTCTCGAACACGCCCGCCTGCGGCGAGGTCGCCGCGTCGGGCGGGACCGTGAAGCCGGACCGGGTGAACGCCTGGGCGCCGTCCGGCAAGCCGCCGAGCAGCGTCGGGAAGAGGAACGTCGTCGTCGCTTCCAGGTCTTCGAGCTGCATGGGCGTCTCGAGGGAGGCGAGCAGGGAGTCGGGCAGGTTCGCGTACGTGACCGCGAGGCCGGCGAGGTTCGCGGCCGGACGCTCCCATGGGGCCATCACGGGGACGGACCTCGTGGAGCCGCCCGTCTCGACGACGACCTCGCTCTCGATGCGGACCGTGTGCAGCAGGTCGCCGGGCACCGTGTCCGTGAACTCCCGCGCTCGGTCGACGGGCACCGGCTCGACCCCCGCGGTGAACGCGGGGTGAGCGGTCTCCCACGGGTCGTCGTCGGCCAGCCTGTACTCGACCCAGGCGTACCCTTGGGCCTCGGCCACGAGGTCGTGGCCGTCGGCTCCCGGCGCCGGCAGTCGGCCCGCGTCCTCCAGCAGCCTGCGGATGCGCTCGGCCTGAGCCCTGGCGGACTCCGACAGCTCGATGCTGAGCTCGCCGTCGAGCCGGGGCGGATCGCCCCGCAGCACCCCCTCCAACGCCGCGAGGCCGTCGCCGTCGAAGCCCAGACGGCGCAGGGTCGCGATGGCCTCCGCGAGCTCGGGCCTGTCGACGGCAGGCGCTGAGGCGGGCGGAGGCTCCCAGAGCCCGGTCAGGAGCAGCGCGGCGTCCTCCCGCGACAGCGTGCCTTCGACGACCTTGGCCTCGTAGCCCGCGTCGCGCAGGAGCTTGGCCAGCAGGACGGCCTGGTCGAAGGCGTTCCCGGCGCGCGCCATGAGGGTCCCGTCGGGCCCCCTCAGGACGCCGGCGTAGGCCTCGAACCCCACGTGCTCCCTCACCCAAGCGACGATGTCGGCGGGCTCCTCGAACGCCAACGCCGAGCCCAGCGCGTCCGCGTCGAAGGCCGTGCGGTCTATCGACGACCTGATGGCCCGCAACGCGCCTAGCGCCTCCTCCAGGCTGTCGAGGACGGCGTTCGCGCCGGCTTCGCTGTGCGCCAGAACGTACGGCATGGGCGGGTTCAGAAGCACCAGCCCCACCGTCAGCGCAGCGACCAAGGTGGCTCGGGTGGCCCTGGCGGCGGCAGGGGCGGTCACGACGTCCCCTTGGCCTGCGTCGGGAGCGGCTCCGTCGCCACGGGCTCCGCCGTCGCCGGGGTCCGCGGCCGATCGCACGGCCGCGAGCGACGGCTGGCCGTGGAGCATCCCCCGGTGCGCCCGGGGCGCATCGCCTGCCGGTGCCACCGGACACCCAGGTACAGGAGGTCGTTGGACACGTCACCGCTCCCTTCCCGCTCGCGCCGCGAGCGTGGCCACGCCGGGAAGCCTAAGTACGGAGCGTCAACGACGCGTCAACCCGCCGACGACATGAGAGGGGGCGACCCGTGTTTCCCCGGGTCGCCCCGCTCAGGAGGGAACTTCGCCGCTTCCGGCCCGTGCGCAAGCCGGGAGCCGCCAGGTCGAACGCGGGCTAGCCGCCCGCGATAACCTGCAGGATCGCGCCGACCGCAGCCGCAGCGGCCTGCACCGCCAGCAGCGACTGCTGGGTCACGCCCTGCGCCGCCAGCTGCCTGGCGCTCTCGACGAGCGCCTGCAGGTCGGCGCCCTGCGGGTGCGAGGAGAGGTCGTTCATGATGCCCGCGCCCTGGCCTCCGCAGGGGTTGCCCCAGTCGGCGTTGAACCCCTCGCCGCCCTCGCCGACGATGCAGTTCAGGACGTGGCCGAGGTGCCGTGAGGCCATGGCGAGGTCCTCGGCGCCGGCGCTGAAGCCGGAGTGCTGGATCGCCGTCTGGAGCTCGGTGGCGAGCGCGCCCGAGGGCGCCTCGATCATCTGGGAAGAGACGTAGCCCAGGCCGAGGGCGAGGGCGAGCGCGGCGGCGGTCTTGATCAGTGTCCTCTTCACGTTCCTACCTCCCATGGCTGGGCTGTTCACTCTGCGGGCGGTGCGTCGATGACGAAGGCCTCGAGCGCCTCCTCGTCGGGCGGCAGCTCGGCGTCGCCGGGCGGGAAGCCGTTGCTGGCGAGCACGTGCGCGATGACGTCGGCGTACTGCTGCGGCTCGAGGCTGCCCGGCGCGTTGAAGGGCATGTTCGTGCTGACGAACCTGAAGAGGGCGGCCAGGCTCATGCCCTGCCACGACTCGTCGAGCGGGTCGAGCCGCGGGCCCATGCCGCCCTGGAGCGCTGGTCCGTGGCAGCCGGAGCAGCGCGCCGCGAACACCTCGGCCCCGCGCGCCGCCTGCTCCTCGGTGTAGGCGCCGGTCGAGACGCCGACCTGCGCGGGCGCCGCCTGGGCCGCCGGCGGGCCGTAGTCCTCTCCCCCGTACCGACCGGCCAGCGCGAGCGCGGTGAGAGCCAGCACCGCGGCCACCGCCGCGCCCAGCCACACGTAGACGTTGCTGCCTCCCTGCGGAGATCCACTTGCCATGTCGTCCCCTTCCGCCCCCTGTTACGCGCGAGGGCGCGGATCGGATGCATGGCGGGCGCGCTGGGCGTGGAGCGGGCGGGGCTCCCCCGGTCTCAGTCCTCCGTGGCCGGGAAGAGCGGCGTGGGCCGGCCGGAGCGCACGACGACGTGGCAGGAGCGGCAGCGCGGCTCGTAGCTCTCGGCGGCGCCGACGAGCACGACGGGGTCGTCGACGTGCGCCGGCTGGCCGGCGATGAGGCGCTGCGTGCGCGTCGCGGCGCGCCCGCAGCGGCAGATGGCCGTGAGCTTCTCGACGACCTCGGCGCGCGCCAGCAGCGCGGGCATGGGGCCGAACGGCTCGCCGCGGAAGTCGAGGTCGAGGCCGGCGAGGATCACGCGCACGCCCCGGCTGGCGAGGCGGTCGACGAGGTCGACGAGCGCGGGCTCGAAGAACTGCGCCTCGTCGACGGCCACGACCTGGGTCTCCTCGCGCAGCGCGTCTTCGAGCGCGGCGACGTCGGGCACCGGCCGGGCCTCGAGCGTGCGGCCCATGTGCGACGCCACGGCGAGGGCGTCGTAGCGGTCGTCGATGACGGGCTTGAACACCTGCACCGGCTGCTTGGCGATGAGCGCGCGGGTCACCCGCCTGATCAGCTCCTCGCTCTTGCCGGAGAACATCGGGCCGGCGATGACCTCGACCCAGCCGCTCGAGAAGGGATGGCCCAGCACCCGGCCATGCTACCGCCGGGTGCGGGCCGTCTGGGGACGGGATCGGCGCCGCTCGCCGCGGGCGGGGTCGGCGGCGCCGTGCCCGCGTATGGGCCCCGACCGCGCGCCGCGAGCGGCCGCCGGCGCCTCAGGTCCCGTGGAGCGCCAGCAGCTCGTCGAGCCGGCTGTAGCCCGCCTCCATGCCGTCGGCCATCCCGGTCCTCATGGCGGCGTCGCGCGACCCCGTGCTGGAGTACTGGACGGTCGTGCGCACCAGCGTGCCGCCGTCCTCCTGCGCCTCGAACTCGATGATCACCAGCGTCTCGCCGCCCGTCCAGTCGTCGTCGTAGACCTCCCGCGCGACGAGGCGCTCGGGCGGCTGGACCTCCTCGAAGGTGCCGGTGAGGGCGAGGTCCGGCTCGCCCTCCTTGCGCCACACGTAGCGGTAGCCGCCACCGGGCCGCAGGTCGACCTCGCAGACAGGCATCGCCCACCCCTCGGGACCGAGCAGCCAGCGCCTGAGCAGCTCGGGGGTCGTGTAGGCCTCGAACACCAGCTCGCGCGGCGCCGCCAGCGCGCGCTCGATCCTCACCTGCGTGGGCGTGGGCGTGGTCAGCCGCAGCTTGCCCGTGACGGCCATCGCGGCGCCCTACGACGCCCGTCCGTCGGCCGCGGCCTCGAGCGCGGCCACGTCGAGCTTGGTCATGCCGAGCATCGCCTCGGTGGCGCGCCGGGCGCGCTCGGGGTCGGGGTCGCCGAGGAGGCGCGGCAGCGCCTCGGGCACGACCTGCCACGAGACGCCGAAGCGGTCCTTCAGCCAGCCGCACCGGCCCTCCTCGCCCCCGCCCTCGCGGAGGCGGTCCCAGTAGTAGTCGACCTCGGCCTGGTCGGCGCAGCTCACGTACAGCGATATCGCGTCGCTGAACCGGAAGTGGGAGCCGCCGTCGAAGGCGTGGAAGCGCTGCCCGCCGACCTCGAACGTCACGCCGGCGCCTCCGCCGGGCAGCACCCGACCGTCGGGGAACACGTCGGCATAGAACTCGGCCGCCTCCCGGGCGCCCTTTTCGAACATCAGGAACGGTGTGACCTTCTGGCTCATCCCTCTCTCCTCTCGCCCACGATGGGCACGGACGCGCGGCGGCGCCCCCGGCGGCCGACGGGCTCAGACCTCGCGCTGCCGCCTCAGCTCGACGAGCAGCGCGTCGAGCCGCGCGAAGCTCGCCTCCCAGTACTCCCTGTAGCGCTCGAGCCAGGCGCTGGCCGCGGCGAGCGGGGCCGCCTCGAGCCGGCGCGGTCGGCTGGTGCCGTCGCGCGAAACCGACACCAGGCCGGCCCGCTCCAGCACCTTCAGGTGCTTGGACACCGCCGGCTGGCTGATGTCGAGCGGTGCGGCGAGCTCGGTCACCGTCGCCTCGCCCTCCGCCAGGCGCTCGAGGATCGCGCGCCGCGTGGGGTCCGCCAGGGCGGCGAACACGGCGTCGAGGCCGGTCGTCGGGCGCGTTCCATGACCGGACGGTTCCATAACCGATTGGTAATATAGACGACCGCGCCTCGGCGCGTCAACACCCCTCGGCTCGGGTGCGGCGTCGGTCGGCCGCGCCCGGCGGCCTGGGGTCGGTCGGCGCCTCCTGACCGCGGCGTCCGCCCGCCGCGCCCCCGGGGCCGCGTGGTCGGCCCACCGCGCCCGTGGTCAGCGGGGGTCCGCGACGGGGCGCCGGCGCGAGGCGCCGCCGTCCGCGCACCGCACGCGACCCGCCAGGACCCTCGCCGCCGAGGGCCGGTGATAACCTCCGTGGCGATGGAGCGATTCCACGGGACCACGATCGTGGCGGTCAACAGGGACGGCGTCACGGCGCTCGTGGGGGACGGCCAGGTGAGCCTGGGCGACACGATCGTGAAGCGCGGGGCCGTGAAGGTGCGCGCGCTGGCGGACGGCAAGGTCGTCGCCGGCTTCGCCGGGGCGGTGTCCGACGCCTTCACTCTGCTCGACAAGTTCGAGGGCTACCTCGAGACCTACCGCGGCAACCTCACCAGGGCGGCCGTGGAGACCGTCAAGGAGTGGCGCACCGACAGGGCGCTGCGCAACCTCGAGGCGATGCTGATCGTCGCCGACCACGAGCAGATCCTCACGCTCTCCGGCGCGGGCGACGTCATCGCGCCAGACGAGCCGGTGGCGGCGGTGGGGTCGGGAGGTCCGTTCGCGCAGGCCGCCGCCACGGCGCTGCTGCGCCACACGAGGCTGAACGCCGAGGAGATCGGCCGCGCCGCGCTGGCGATCGCCGCCGAGATCGACGTGTTCACCAGCGGCAATGCCACGGTGCTGACGGTCTCGGCCGAGGGCGTCTCTGGCCCGGACGACGGCGCCGACCCGGTGAGCGAGGAGGGCGGCTGATGGACCCGTTCGACCCCGGCCCGGCCCGGGCCCACTACGCCGTGGCGCCGGACGGCTCGACGTTCGAGCTCGTCAGCCGCGCCGCCGGCCTGACGCCGGCCGAGATCGTCGCCGAGCTCGACCGCCACATCGTCGGCCAGGACAAGGCGAAGCGCGCGGTGGCCATCGCGCTGCGCAACCACTACCGCCGGCGCCGGCTCCCGCCCGACCTGCAGGCCGAGGTCACGCCGAAGAACATCATGCTGATCGGCCCCACCGGCGTCGGGAAGACGGAGATCGCCAGGCGGCTCGCCAGGCTGGCACGGGCGCCGTTCGTGAAGGTCGAGGCCACGAAGTTCACGGAGGTCGGCTACGTGGGGCGCGACGTCGACTCGATCGTGCGCGACCTCGTGCGCGCCGCCGAGGCGATGGTCGAGGAGGAGATGCGCGCCGAGGTGAGGGACCGCGTGGCCGCCGCCGCCGAGGAGCGCCTGCTGGGCGTGCTGCTGCCGGGCGGCAGCGCCGAGGGACGCGAGCGCATGCGCCGCCTGCTGCGGGAGGGCGAGCTCGAGGAGCGCGTCGTGGAGGTCGAGGTCAGGGACGAGCCCACGGTGACGATCCCGATGCCCGGCATGGAGGAGGCCGGCATGAACCTCCAGGACATGTTCCGCCGGTTCATGCCGGAGCGCCGCGTCAGGCGCCGGGTGACCGTCAGGGAGGCCAGGCGGCTGCTCGAGGACGAGGAGGCCGCCGCGCTCATCGACAAGGACGCCGTCGCCGGCGAGGCCGTGAGGCGCGCCGAGGAGATGGGCATCGTCTTCATCGACGAGATCGACAAGATCGCCGGCGGCGAGCGCCAGGGCACCGGCGACGTCAGCGGCGAGGGCGTGCAGCGCGACCTCCTGCCGATCGTCGAGGGGACGCAGGTGAACACGCGCCAAGGACCGGTCCGCACGGACCACGTGCTGTTCATCGCCGCCGGGGCCTTCAGCGTGTCTAAGCCCAGCGACCTGATCCCCGAGCTGCAGGGCCGCTTCCCCATCCGCGTCGAGCTGGAGGAGCTCTCGCAGGGCGACCTCAGGCGCATCCTCACCGAGCCGGAGCACGCGCTGACCAAGCAGTACCAGGCGCTCCTCGCCGTGGACGGCACCCGCCTGAGGTTCGAGGAGAGCGGCATCGACGCGATCGCCGAGTACGCCGAGCGGGTCAACCGCGAGGTCGAGGACATCGGCGCCAGGCGCCTGCACACGATCCTCGAGACGGTCCTCGAGGACGCCGCCTTCGGCACCGAGCTCGGCGACGTCGTGGTGGACGAGGCCCTGGTGCGCGCCAAGCTCGAGGACGTCGTGGAGGACGAGGACCTTAGCCGCTACATACTGTGAGGTCCGCGCCGCACGCACGCGCGGCCGGGGGAACGGCTAGGGCACATCGACGAAGGTGACCGTGAACGTCGCCTCCTTGGTCTTGACACCGTTGGTGGCCCTGACCCTGACGAGGTTCTTCTCGGTCTCGCCGATCTGGGCGTCCCCGGAGACCTCGAACGTCATCGTGTCCTCGTCTATCCCGGGCGGGATCTCGAGGTCCACGGCCGTCAGGAAGTCGGGTCCGTCGTGGAGCGTCACGACCACCGGCAGCGGGATCACCTCCAGCGACGCGGGCCGGCTCACCGTCACCGTCACCTCGAACTTCGACCCCTTGGCGGCAGTGATTTCGGCGGGTTCGATGGCGATCGAGAAGTCCATGCCGGCGTTGGCGAGCAGCGCGCCGCAGCCCGCGAGGGGCAGGGCGCAGGCGACGGCGAGCGCCGCGCGCGGTAGCAGTGCGGTCAGCCTCATCACTCGCACCTCCCGTGCCGGCGCCGGCCGGGCTTCGCGTCGGCGGGCGTGCTGTCCGGCACGCCGCAGAAGCTAGGCGTGCCGCGTCAACGCGGCGTCAACCGAGACCTCGGCGGCGCCAGCGGCGCGGGTACCGACCGTCGTGAGGTGAGCGCGATCGCCGGCCGGCGCCACGGCGGGCGGCGCCGGCGGCGAGGCTACTCGAGGGCCGGCTGCCTCGCGAAGAACTCCCAGATGTACTCGCTGGCGTCGATGTCGCGGTTCACGCGCGCGGCGGCCTCCGGCGGCAGGTCGCCTGGGTGGCCCGGCCAGACGTGGCCGCCGCCCTGGACGACTACCAGCTCGACCTCGTGGCCGTCCGGGCAGCCCCTGACCGAGAAGACGTGGACCTGGGTGCCGGGCGAGCGCCCGGTCGGCGGCACCGAGCGGCTCGTCACGTCGGTGCCGCAGCCGGCGTAGGCCGCCCAGTAGGAGATCGTCTGCTGCACCGAGGCGAGCAGCGTGACGCGCCCGTTCGGCGTGTCGAAGACCATGCCGCCGTAGGGGACGACCTCGTCCGCGGTGCCGTGCATCATCAGCAGCGAGACGGGCGCGCCCGCGCCGCACACTCGCGGCATGTCGGCGAAGCCGGCGGCGCCGACGGTGGCGAAGGCCGCGAAGGTGTCGCGCGCCTCGCAGGCCAGGCGCTCGGCCATGTAGCCGCCGTTCGAGAAGCCCGCCACGTAGACCCGCGTGGCGTCGAGGCCGTGGGCCGTCACGAGCTCGTCGACGAGCGCGGGCAGGAACCCGATGTCGTCCGACTCGACGTCGAAGCCCTCGATGCCCTCCACGTAGTTCCACTGGTTCTCGATGCCCTGTGGGTACACCACGGCGAACCCGCGCTCGGCGGCCAGGTCGTCGAAGCCCGTCAGGCGCGCCATGCCCTGCATCGTGCCGCCGCGGCCGTGCAGCACCACGAGGAGAGGCGCGCCCTCGGGCAGGTCGGGCGGCAGGTAGAGGTAGTACTCGCGTGTCACCCCGCCGAACTCCGTCGTGCGGACCTCGCCGGCGAGGCCCGCCTCCTGCGCCGAAGCGGACGCGAGGACGGCCAGGCAGGAAGCGGCGAGGATGGCCGCGAGCGGGCGGAAGGCTGGCTTCCTAGGGAACGGCACGGGCATGGACCCAGTGTGCCATCCGGCGCGCGCGGCCCCTCAATGCTCCCAGAAGGGCAGCTCCCCGCGCCTGAACGTGGGGTCGACGCGCGAGGCGAACTCCTCGAGGCCGTCGAGGTCCGGCGGCTCGAGGTAGTAGCGGAAGTTCTCCAGGTAGCGCTGCACGACGTAGGGCGGCAGGGACAGCCGCCTGGCCTCGACCGCGGCGACCTCCGCGAGGCGTCCGAGACCCGCGGTCCGCGCGGCGCGGAAGCGGCGCAGCAGGTCGGGGGACGGGGGTCGGTCGGCGCGCGACGCCCACACCGCGAAGGTGAACGGCAGCCGAGTGAGGCGGTACCACGCCTCGCCCAGGTCGTAGACGAAGAGGTCCGGCCGCAACGCGCTCCTGCCGCTGGCGCCGCGCGCGGCGGGGCCGCCCTCCCGCGGCCCCAGGTGCCGCACGGCCTCGGTGAGGGCGGCGTCGCCTATGAGCAGGGCGGCGTCGGCCGCGGCGAGCACGTCGTCGAGGGCTCCGGGCGTCGGCACGAGGTCGGCGGCCAGGCCGTCGGCCTCCAGGAGCACGCGCAGCAGCTCCACGCTCGTGGCCGAGTGGGGCGTGACGGCCACGCGCGCCCCCGCCAGCTCCTCCCACGGGCGGCGGGCGAACAGCATCACGCTGTAGACGGGCCCCAGCGTGGCGATCGAGAAGTCGGCGAGCGCCCTGTACTCTCCCCTGTGGCGCACGAGCTCGACCGAGGAGACGAGCGTCAGGTCGATCTCGCCGCGGCTCAGCGCCCCGTTCAGCTCGGCCGGCACGCCGCGGACGAACCGCACCTCCGGCCACGGCTCCAGGGCGTGGTGGAGCGGCGCCACGTTCGCGTAGGAGACGATGCCGAGGACGTAGGTGGCGGCGGGGGCCACCGCCCGCGTCTCCGCCGCCGTCAAGCGAACACCTCGAGCTCGCGGTAGAGCGCGTCGCGCAGGACGGGCACGCGGCCCGCTCCGCGTATCAGCCGCCTGAGCTCCTCCTCCTCCATGCCCTCGCGCGTCACGGCGCCGGCGGCGTGGGCGATCCTCTCGGCCTTGATCGTGCCGTCGACGTCAGACACGCCCGCCGAGAGCGACACCTGCGTCAGCTCGGGCGTGATCATGATCCAGTAGCCCTTGACGTGCGGGAAGTTGTCGAGCATCAGCCGGGCGACAGCCAGGTTGCGCAGGTCGTCGACGCCCGTAGTGAAGCGCGTGCCGAGCTGCTGGGAGAGCTGGTTGTTGTCGGGCTGCAGCGCCAGGGGCACGAACGAGAAGAACCCGCCGGTCTCGTCCTGCAGCTCGCGCAGTCGCAGCATGTGGTCGAGGCGCTCCTCCAGCGTCTCGATGTGCCCGTAGAGCATCGTCGCGTTCGTGGGCAGGCCGAGCTCGTGGGCGGTCCTGTGGACCTCGAGCCACTGGTCGGCCGTCACCTTCGCGCGCGCGACCTGCCTGCGCACGCGGTCGGCGAAGATCTCGGCACCGCCGCCGGGCAGGGCCACGAGGCCGTGGTCCTTGAGCTGCTGCAGGATCTCGCGGTAGCTCAGGCGCGGCCTGGTGATGCGGCTGAAGTGGTGGATCTCGGCGGCGGTCCAGGCCTTGACCTGCACGCCGGGGTAGCGCTCGGTGAGGCCTCTGACGAGGTCGAGGTAGTACTGCCACTCGCGCTTCGGGTGGTGCCCTGAGGAGATGTGGATCTCGGTGAGGCGTTCGTGGTAGTGCCTGTCGACGAACTCCCACACCTGCTCGAGGTCCCAGTCCCAGGCCCCCTCCTCGCCGAAGCGCCGCTGGAAGCCGCAGAACGTGCAGCCGACGTAGCAGATGTTCGTCTGCGAGAGGCGCAGGGAGTGGACGTAGTAGGCCTTGTCCCCCACCTTCCGCCGCCTGACGTGGTCGGCCAAGCGCATGACGCCTGGCAGGTCGCGCGTGCGGTAGAGGACGAGGCCGTCCTCGAGGGTCAGGCGCCGGCCCGCGAGGACCTTGTCGGCGACCCGCGCGAGGTCGGCGTCGCGGGTGACGAGACCCTCGCCCGTCACCGGCGGGACGGCGGCGGGCAGCGCCGTCACGAGTGGATCGCTCTCCCGGCGACGGCCAGGGACGCCTCCTTGAAGGCCTCGGAGAGCGTGGGGTGGGCGAACACCGTGGCCGCGACGTCCTCGGCCGACGCCCCGAAGCTCATGGCCAACACGGCCTCGGCGATCAGCTCGCCGGCGCGCGGCCCGATGGCGTGCACGCCGAGGACCCTGTCGGTCTCCGCGTGGGCCAGCACCTTCACCCGTCCGTCGGTGTGGCCGAGCGCCCGCGCCCTGCCGTTGGCGCTGAACGGGAACACGCCCTTCCTGTACGGCACGCCCCGCTCCGCGAGCGCCTCCTCGGTGGCGCCGACCGTCGCCACCTCCGGCTCCGTGTAGACGACGCCCGGCACGAGGTCGTGATCGACGCTCGCCGGCTTCCCGGCCAGCAGCTCCATGAGCGCGACGCCGTCCTCGGACGCCTTGTGGGCGAGCATGGGGCCCGGGACCAGGTCGCCTATCGCGTAGACGCCCTCGGCGGTGGTGCGGAAAGCCTCGTCGACCCGCACGCGGCCGCGCTCGTCGAGCTCCACGCCGGCCTCCTCGAGTCCCAGCCCCGCCGTGTTCGGCTTGCGCCCCACGGCGACAAGCACCTTCTCGGCCTCCACCGGCTCCGCGCCCTCGACCTCTACCCTGGCGACGCCGCCCTTCACGGACACGCCCGTGACCTTGGCGCTGAGCCTGAACTCCAGGCCCTGGCGCTTCAGCGCCTTCTGGGCCTCCTTGGCCGTCTCGAGGTCCATCCCGGGCAGTATGCGGTCCAGGTACTCGAGGACCGTGACCTCGGACCCCAGACGCGCCCACACCGAGCCCAGCTCGAGGCCGATGTAGCCGGCGCCGATCACGACGAGCCGCGGCGGCACCGCGGGGAACGCCAGCGCCTCGGTGCTCGTCACGACGGTCTCGCCGTCCGCCTCCACGCCCGGCAGGCCGGCCGCGACCGAGCCCGTCGCCAGCACGACGTGACGGGCCTCCAGCGTCGCCGGCTCGCCGCCCTCCACGACCACGCGCCCGCCCCCCGCGAGCCGGCCGGAGCCGCGGTAGACGGTCACGCCGTTCTTCTTCATCAGGTACGCGACGCCGTCGGTGTTCTGCTTGACGACCTTCTCGCGGCGCGCGTGCATGGCCTTCAGGTCGAGCTCGACCCGCGCGCTTATGCCGTGCTGGGCGAACGAGCCCCGGGCCTCCGCGTAGAGGAAGCTCGACTCGAGCAGCGCCTTCGAGGGGATGCACCCGACGCGGACGCACGTGCCGCCGAGGGTGGACTCCCTCTCGACGAGGCCGACGTCGAACCCGAGCTGCGCGCCCCTGATCGCAGCGACGTAGCCGCCGGGACCGGCGCCGATGACCACGACGTCGTGCCGCCTCGTAGCCCCCTCGGCCACGTCAGACCTCCAGCAGCATGCGCGCCGGGTCCTCGATGGCCTCCTTGACGCGCTTGAGGAAGGTGACGGCCTCGCGTCCGTCGACGATGCGGTGGTCGTAGGTGAGCGCGACGTACATCATCGGCCTGATCACGACCTGCCCGTCCCTGGCCACGGGCCGCTCCTGTATCGCGTGCATGCCGAGCACGCCGGACTGCGGCGGGTTCACGATGGGCGTCGACATCAGCGAGCCGAAGACGCCGCCGTTGCTGATGGTGAAGGTGCCGCCCTGCAGCTCCTCTGGCGTGAGCTTGTTCGCCTGCGCCCGCTGGCCGTAGTCGGCGATGACCCTCTCGATCTCGGCGAACGACAGCCTGTCGGCGTCGCGGATCACGGGCACGACCAGGCCCTTCTTGGCCGAGACGGCCACGCCGATGTCGTAGTAGTTCTTGTAGACGATGTCCTCGCCGTCGATCTCGGCGTTGAGCTGCGGGATCGCCTTCAGCGCGTCGATGACGGCCTTGACGAAGAAGGACATGAACCCGAGCCGCACCTCGTAGCGCTTCTCGAACGCCTCCCTGTACTCCTTGCGCAGCTCGATGACGGCCGTCATGTCGATCTCGTTGAACGTCGTGAGCAGCGCGGCCGTGCGCTGCGCGGCGACGAGCCGCTCGGCGATCGTGCGCCTGAGCGGGCTCATGCGCACGCGCTCCTCCTGGCGCGGGCCCTCCAGCACGGCCCCGGACGCGCGCGCGACGGCGCCGCCCGCGGCCAACGCCGCCTGGCGCTCGCGCTCGTCGAGGTAGCGCTGGACGTCCTCCTTCAGCAGCCTGCCGCCCGGACCGGTGGCCGGCACGTCGTCGGCGGAGAGGCCGTGCTCGGCGAGGAGCCGCTGCGCCGCCGGCATCACGACGGTCGCCTTGCGCACGGCGGGCGCCTCGACGACGGCCGCGGCCGCCCCGGGCGCCTGGGCGCGGGGGCCGGCCGCCGGCGGCGGCGCGGGGGGACGGCGCTCGGGCGCGGGCGTAGGCGGCTGCAGCGGCGCCGCGGGCTGCTGGGCGGGCGCGGGTGCCTCGGGTTCCTGGGCGGGCGCGGGCGCGGCCTCACCGGCCCGCGTCTCGTCGACGCGGGCGACGACGGCGCCAACGGCCACGGTGTCGCCCTCGGCGAAGAGCTGCTCGGTCAGGACGCCGGCCACCGGCGAGGGTACCTCGAGGGTCGCCTTGTCGGTCTCCACCTCGACGATCGGCTCGTCGACGGCCACGCGGTCGCCGACCGACTTGAGCCAGCTCCCGATGATGACCTCGGAGATCGACTCGCCCGCGGCGGGCACCTTGACGTCTGTAGCCATCCTCGACCCTTCCTGGGCGGGCGCCGGCGCGTGGCGCGCACGCGGCGCGCTCAGCCGGAGAACGCCTCCGCCACCAGCATCTGCTGCTCGATGCGGTGCGCGGCGCCCGAGCCCGTCGCCGGGCTCGCCGACTCGGGCCGCGTCACGCCGGCGAACGGCCTGCCGGCGACCTCGCCGCCCCATCGTACCCGCAGGTACCACCACGCCCCCATGTTGGCGGGCTCCTCCTGGACCCAGAAGACGGGCACGCCCTCCGGGTACGGGGCCAGGGCCGCCTCGACCTCTTCCTGCCGCAGCGGGTAGAGCTGCTCGAGCCGCAGTATCGCGACGTCGTGCGCGCCGCGCTCCTCGCGCGCGGCGGCCAGCTCGTAGTAGAGCTTCCCGGTCGTGAGCAGCACGCGCCTGACGCCGGCCGGGTCGACCTGGGCGTCGGGGATCACGCGCTGGAAGCGGCCCGAGACGAACTCGTCGAGGTCGCTGACCGCCTGCGGGTGGCGCAGCAGGCTCTTGGGCGTCATGACGATCAGGGGCTTGCGGAGCGGGCGCAGCACCTGCCGCCTGAGCAGGTGGAAGTACTGGGCCGGGGTCGTGGGGTAGGCGACCTGCATGTTGTCCTCGGCGCAGAGCTGGAGGTAGCGCTCCAGGCGGGCGCTCGAGTGCTCGGGTCCCTGCCCCTCGAAACCGTGCGGCAGCAGCATCACGAGCCCCGAGAGCCGACCCCACTTCTCCTCCGCCGAGGAGAGGAACTGGTCGATGATCACCTGGGCGCCGTTCGCGAAGTCGCCGAACTGCGCCTCCCACAGCACCAGTCCGTCGGGGGTGTCGACGCTGTAGCCGTACTCGAAGCCGAGCACGCCGGCCTCGGAGAGCGGGCTGTTGTGCACCTCGAAGACGCCGCCGTTCTCGCCGGCGAGCTCGGCCAGCGGCACGTGCTCGTGACCGTCCTCGGTGTCGTGGAAGACGGCGTGGCGGTGGCTGAACGTCCCGCGCTCGCTGTCCTGGCCCGTGAGCCGCACGCGGTGGCCCTGGGCGACGAGGCTGGCGAAGGCCAGCGCCTCGCCGGCGGCCCAGTCGAGCGGGGCGTTGCCCCTGGCCATCTCCAGGCGCGCGGCCAGGGCGCGCTTCAGCTTGGGGTTGAGGTTGAAGCCCTCCGGCACGCGCGTCAGCGCCTCGAGCCAGGCCGACGCCTGCTCGCGCGTCACGGACGTGTCGACGTCGGGGACGGCCGCGTCGGCGCCGCCGCAGTAGTCGCTCCACACGCCCTGCAGCGTCGGGTAGACGACCTTGAAGCCCTGCTGGCGCGCCTCGGAGAGGTGCGCCTCGAGCCGCTGCCGGCGGTCCTCGGCGATCTTCTCGGCCTCGGCCATGCTGACCTCGCCCAGGCTGAGCAGCTTGTCGCGGTAGGCCTCCCGCACCGACTTGCGCTTCCTGACCTTCGCGTACATCACCGGCTGCGTGAAGGCCGGCTCGTCGGTCTCGTTGTGGCCCAGGCGGCGGTAGCAGTACATGTCGATGACGACGTCGCGCTTGAACTCGCGCCTGAAGTCCATCGCGAGCTGCACGACCTGCGCCACGGCCTCCGGGTCCTCGCCGTTGACGTGGAAGATCGGGCTCTGCAGCATCTTCGCGACGTCGCTGGCGTAGGTGGTCGAGCGCGCCTGCCGCGGGCCGGTGGTGAAGCCGATCTGGTTGTTGACGATGACGTGCAGCGCCCCGCCGACGCGGTACCCCTCGAGCCCGCTCAGGTTGAGGGACTCCTGCACGATGCCCTGCCCGATGAACGCCGCGTCGCCGTGGATCAGCACGGGCAGGACGCGCTCGCGCTCGACGTCGCCGCGGCGGTCCTGCTTCGCGCGCGTGCGGCCCAGGACCACGGGGTTCACGTACTCGAGGTGCGAGGGGTTGAACGCCAGGGAGAGGTGCACAGACCTGCCCGTCGAGGTGACGTGGTCGCTCGAGTAGCCGAGGTGGTACTTCACGTCGCCGCGGCCCAGGTAGCTCTCGGGGTCCTTGTCCTCGAACTCCCTGAAGATGCTGCTGGCGGACTTGCCCATCACGTTCGCCAGCACGTTGAGCCGTCCGCGGTGGGCCATGCCGAGGACGACCTCGGCGACGCCCTGCTCGGCGGCCTTCTCGATCACGAGGTCGAGCAGCGGGATCAGCGTCTCGCCGCCCTCGAGCGAGAACGACTTGGCGCCGACGAACTTGCGCTGGATGAACTCCTCGAAGGTCGTGGCGTCGGTCAGCTTCGTGAGGATGCGCAGCTGCTCCTCGCGCGAGAGCTGGAGCCTGTTGCGCGTCGTCTCCATGCGCCGCTGCAGCCACACGCGCAGCTCCAGCCTGTCGATGTGCATGAACTGCGCGCCGATCGAGCGCGTGTAGGTCTCCTTGAGCCCCTCGATGACCTCGCCTACGGTCGTCGCGCCGGGCAGCACGCTGCCGATCACCGGCTTCGCCATGTCGGCCTCGGTGAGGCCGTAGAACTCGGGCTCGAGCTCGGGCGCCGCGAAGGGCTCCTGGCCCAGGGGGCTCAGGCGCGCCAGCCGGTGGCCCCGCACGCGGTAGTTGCGCACCAGACGGTCCAGCTTCTGCTGCAGCACCGCCGCCGCGGCGCCGGCCTCGGTGAGCTGGTCGGCCGTGTGGGACGGCGGGTTGAAGAGGCTGCGCGGGGCGAACGTCGGCTCCAGGTGACGCGCCACGGGCCCGGCCGGTCCCAGGCCCTCGAAGTACTCGCGCCACTCGGGCGACACCGACGCCGGGTCGTCGAGGTAGCGGAGGTAGAGCTCCTCGACGTAGTCGAGGCTGCCGCTGGAGAAATGTCGTGGGGGTTCGGGCTCGTTGTCCCGTGTCAGCTCGCGTGGGCCGTTCGGCGCCATGTCGCTCCGTTCTAACACGCGCTGGAGGCGGTTTCCGTTCGGTATCCGACCTCCGGGGCACCGCCGGCCGGCGCGCCGGCGCGCGTATCTTGACGGCATGACCCACGCAGCGGGCGCGCCCCCGCAGCTCCTCTGCCTCGGCGAGCTCCTCGTCGACATGGTGCCGCAGGAGGAGGGCCAGGGCCTGGAGTCAGCCCGCACGTACCTGTGGGCGGCCGGGGGCGCGCCGGCGAACGTGGCGGTCGCGGCGTCGCGGCTCGGGGCGCGCAGCGCCGTCGTCGCCGCCGTAGGGGACGACCCGTTCGGGCGCGCGCTTCGGCACGACCTCGCCCGCGCCGGCGTCGACGTCGAGGACGTCGCGGCGGTGCCGCGGCGCACCGCCGTGGCCTTCGTCTCCCTGGCCGAGGGGGGCGAGCGCGGCTTCCTCTTCTACGGCGACGACCCGGCGCACGACCACCTGACGACCGAGCGGGCGCTCGCCGCGCTGCGGCGCCTCGAGGGCGCCGCGGGCCCGCGGTGCCTCCACTTCGGCTCCGTCTGCCTGTCCCGCGAACCGGCCAGGTCGGCGACCGTCGCGGCGGTCGAGGCGGCGCGCGCCGCGTCCGTGACGGTCTCCTGCGACGTGAACCTGCGCGAGGCCTTCTGGCGCGACCGCGACGAGGCCAGGGAGGTGATCGGCGGCCTGGCGGCGCGGGCCGACGTCG
This sequence comes from Trueperaceae bacterium, assembly GCA_036381035.1. Taxonomy (NCBI): domain Bacteria; kingdom Thermotogati; phylum Deinococcota; class Deinococci; order Trueperales; family Trueperaceae; species Trueperaceae bacterium. Next base: position 17,713 of record DASVDQ010000012.1, read on the forward strand.
TGAAGGTGAGCGAGGAGGAGGCGCGCTTCCTCGCCGGCGACGGGCCGGAGCCGGAGCGGCGCCTGGTGCGCGCCCTGCTGGACGGGCCGACCAGGCTCGTCGTCGTCAGCCGCGGCGCCGCCGGCGCCAGCGCCTTCACGGCCGGGTTCACGGTCGACGCCGCGGCGCCCCGCGTGAGGAGCGTGGACTCGACCGGCGCCGGCGACGCCCTCACCGGCGCCCTGCTCGCCGCCACGCTGCGCGCTCCGGTCACCTGGGAGGACGCGTCCGCCGCCCGACGAGAGCTGGAGCGGGCCTGCGCCTACGCGGCGCTGTCGACTACGCGGCGCGGCGCGATCCCCTCGTACCCGACCGCGGACGAGCTCGCGGCGTTCGCCGGCTGAGGGCGGGCTGGGCCGCCGTCGCCCGCGGGCGGCGCCGCGGGCGTGCCGGGCCCCCGCACCGACGAGGCGTGCGCGCCGGTCCCCGCCTGAGCAGGCAGCCCCGTCGCACGCGGCGTTCCCGGTGGTAGAAGGGGCGCATGGACCAGGTCGACGTCCGCGCGGCCGTCTCCCGGCTCCAGGGCCGCGTGCGGCGCACCCCGCTGCTGCCGCTGGCGCTGCCGGCGGTGGGGCCGCGCGAGGTCTACGTGAAGGCGGAGTCCCTCCAGCTCACGGGCTCGTTCAAGGTGCGCGGCGCCACGAACTTCCTCGCCGCCATGCCGGAGAAGGAGCGGCGGCGCGGGGTCGTGACGCACTCGTCGGGCAACCACGCCCAGGGCGTGGCGCACGCCGCCGCGGCGTTCGGGGTGCCAGCGACCGTCGTGATCCCGGAGGGCGCTCCCGAGGTGAAGGTGAGGCGCACGCTCGAGCTCGGCGCGAAGGTCGTGCGCTGCCGCAACACCCAGGCGGACCGCCACGGGACGGCGGAGAGGATCGCCGCCGAGACCGGCGCGACGCTGCTGCCGCCCTTCGACGACGCCAGGGTCGTGGAGGGCCAGTCGACGGTGGGCGTGGAGATCGCCGAGGACCTGCCCCGCGTCGCGAACGTCCTCGTGCCCGTCGGCGGCGGCGGCCTCGCCTCCGGCATCTGCGCCGCGCTGGCGCACCTGGCGCCCGAGGCGCGCGTGATCGGCGTCGAGCCGGCCCTGGCGGCCGACGCCCAGGAGTCGCTGCGCCGCGGCGAGGTCGTCACCTGGCCGGCCGAGCGCACGACGGCGACGATGGCCGACGGCGTGCGCACCCAGTCGATCGGCGAGCTGAACCTGGCCGTGCTGCGCTCGCGCCTCGCCGGCATAGTCACGGTGGAAGAGGAAGCGATCGCCGCCGCCACGCGTTCCTACGTCACCGAGGCCAGGCTCGTGGTCGAGCCGACGGGGGCGCTGAGCCTCGCCGGCCTGCTGCGCCTGCTGCGCGAGCCGGGGGCCGACGGCGTCGAGCTGGCTCCGGGGCCGACCGTCGTCGTCGCCTCGGGCGGCAACGTCGACCCCGCCAGGCTGTGCGCGATCCTCGCCGACCAGGGGCTGTGACTCCCATCCCTGAGCCGCCGGGGCGGCGCCTCGTTATCCTTGTCTCGTGAGCCCGCTGGCCGCGCTCGTGTTCATAGGCTTCCTGTTCGTGATCGCCCTGTGCCTCGCGGTGTGGGCCGCCCTGTCGCTGGCGGCCGCGCCCAGGCGCCGGGACGAGCGCGAGCGGGTCGCCTACGTGCCGCTCTCGCGGCCGGCCGAGGCGCCGGTGTGGCGCGCGGAGCGCGGCGCCTCGTCCGCCCGCCAGCCCGCGGCCCAGGCCTCGGGCCGCACGCCGGCGACCGCGGCGGGCACCGTCGGGGGCTCGGCGACGCCCTCGGTCGGGCGCGCCACCGTGACGGCCCGCGTCAAGGGCCCGGCGGCGCCCCAGGCGGACGCGCCCGAGCGCCGCGCCGGCAACGACGAGCGCCGCGGGGCCAAGGCGCAGGTCACGCAGCGGCCGAACCTCGACGACGCCTTCGAGCGCTTCCTCGAGCACGAGCGCCGGGAGCGCTGAGCGCCGCGAAGCGAGCCGGCGGCCCAGGTTCACGGCGCCTGCCGGGACCAGGGTCACAGGAGCGGCCCGCCTCCTGGCGGGCCGCGATGCCTGGCTGGCTTCCCGCCGGGCTCAGCCGGCAGCGACCTGACCCTGCGCCAGCTCCTTGAGCCGCCGGTAGGCGGCCTCGGCCCGGGCCCTGAGCTGGCTGTTGTCGGCCTTGCCGGCCATCATCAGGTGCATGTTGATGTGCTGGTCGACGTCGCCGAAGATCGAGTTGAGCGCCTCGACCTCCTCGCCCGGCCGCAGCGTCGCGTCGCCCCTGAACATGTGCGTGTAGGTGTACTCGAAGTCGGCCTCGTCCATCTCGCCGCCCAGGTAGCGCTCGAGGACCCGCAGGTAGGGCGTGAGGTCCGTGCGGGCGGGGCCGGAGGCGGCGGCCACCGGCTCGCCCTGGGGCAGGAGGGCGAAGCCCTCGTCGAGGGCGTCGGGCGTGATCTCCCAGTTGTCGCGGTCGAAGACGGGCTGGCCGTCCTTGAACAGGATCACCTGGGGCGACTCGTGCTTGATCCCGGTGACCTCCGCCACACGGTTGCTGGCGGCCCGCGACTCGACGACGCGGATGACCCCGCACATCAGGTCCTCGCGCGGCTCTAGGCGCTCCTGCACGAAGCCGAAGCCCTGCATGGTCTTGTGGCACGTCCCGGCCTTGAAGATGACGCTGGTCGGGTAGCGGCCCAGGAACTCGTTCACCCCCTCGGGGGTCGTGAGCAGTACGACGCGGTCCTTGAGCATGCTCTCGAGCGTTCCCTCCGTCTCCGCAGCGATGGTAAACCGCCCGGCCGCCATCATCCTGTGGCCCAGTTAGCCGTGGGCCACTATGGGGCGCGCCGAGGCGTTGTGGGGGATGCGCGGCCCTCGGTCGGCGGGCGCGGTCGGCGGCCCATCCCGACGCGCCAAGCAGGCCACTCCCGCGCGGTGCGGCGGTTGGTATCGTGCGGTCGTGCACAGGACCTCGCAGCGCAGGGCGATACTGCGGGCGCTGGAGGAGGCACCGGGGCCGTTGACGCCGCAGGAGGTGTTCGAGAGCGCCTCGCGGCACCACCCCGGGCTCGGGCTGGCGACCGTGTACCGGAACCTCGGCGTCTTGGCCGAGCGCGGCGCGGTGTCGACGGTGCACCTGCCCAACGAGACGACCACGCGCTACGAGCCCAAGCGCGCCTCTCACCACCACCACTTCAGCTGCGAGGAGTGCGGACGCGTCTACGAGCTCGACGCGAGCTGCCCCGTCGCCGTCCTCGAGGGCGCGACGCTGCCGGGCGGCTTCAGGGTGCGCGCTCACAGCCTCACGCTGTACGGCTGCTGCCCCGACTGCGCCTCGTCCTGAGCGCGGCGAAGGCCGTCGGCGCGGAGCGCGACCACGGGCGCAGGCGCCGGGGACGCGTGCGGTCGAGCCGACAACCCGCGAGCCGCGGGACACCGGCGCCGCCCGCCCCGCGCGGTGCCGGACGGCCGCACCCCGTCTGGTAGAATCGCCGGCGGCCCCCGGCGGGCCCATGCTCCGCGGAGAGGTGTCCGAGCGGTTTAAGGAGCATGCCTGGAAAGCATGTGTACGGGTACTGCCTGTACCGCGGGTTCGAATCCCGCCCTCTCCGCCACCGCACGCACGAGACCCCGGCCGCGCGCCGGGGTCTCCCCTCGACCGCGCCCGCGTCCTCAGCCCGCGGCCGGCAGCGCCTGCTCCACGGCCTGCTTGAGCGCGCCCACGAACGCCTGCTCCGGCTGGGCCCCGAGGACGCGCGTGGCGCGCACGCCCGCGGCGCCCGGGGCGGGCTCGAAGATCGTGTCCGGCACTCCCGAGATGCGGTAGCCGGAGGACAGGGTCGGGAACTCGTTCGCCTCCACGCCCTCGGCGGTGATGTTGGGGTTGGCCAGCGCGAAGCGGAACGCGGTCAGCACCGCCCGCGGGCAGTGCGGGCAGGTGGGCGTGACGAACGTGCGCATCCGCAGCGGCACGCCCACGCCGGCCACCTCGTCGAGGCCCTCGAGCTCACGCGCGCCGCCCACCAGGAGGATCGTCTCGAGCATGGTGCTGAACTCGTAGCCGCTCATCAGGCCGACGAAGCGGACGTTGAGGCTGTCCGAGCCCCTGCGCCGGAAGACCGTGGTGGGCGTGAGCGCGATGCCGGCGGCGGCGGCCGCCTCGTCCCCCACCAGGCTCTTCTCGACGACCGTGACCTTGTCGCTCGTCTCGGCTACCTCGCGAGCGAGCTCCAGCATCGCCCGCTCCTCGCCTGGCTGGTCGCGACCCGGGACGATCAGGCCCGTGCCGCGGTAGACGACGAGCTCGACCTCTTCCTGCAAGGGCGCCAGCACGCCCGCCACCTGCTCCTTAAGCTCCGCGTCCAGGAACGCCATAGCTCCTCTGTCCTCCCCCCTTTCGGAGCGTAACCAACGGCGGCCGGCACGCGTGTCGGGGGCCGGACCCTGGTAAGCTCGCGGCGTGTCAGGTCGTGGCGCGAGGGGGGTTCCGGTCTGTGACGACGGTCCCGGCGAGGGACGGTAGGCTCCCCGCGCAGCTCCGCCGCATCGAGGTCACGACCGGCTACCTGCCGCACGCCGAGGGCTCGGCGCTCGTGAGCTGGGGGCGCACCCGCGTGTTGGCCAGCGTCACCATCGAGAACAAGCTGCCGCCGCACCTCCGCGGCACGGCCGCGAAGGGCGGGTGGCTCACGGCCGAGTACGCGATGCTGCCGCGTAGCACCGCCGACAGGAGCCCCCGCGAGCGGCTCTACGCCAGCGGCAGGACGCAGGAGATCCAGAGGCTCATCGGCCGCGCGCTGCGCACGACCGTGGACCTGGCCATGTTCCGCGGCAAGACGATCACGATCGACGTCGACGTCCTCAGCGCCGACGGCGGCACCCGCTGCGCCGGCGTCGTCGCGGCCTACGCGGCCATGCACGAGGCCGCCGACAGGCTCGTGTTCGCGGGCGCGCTCGACGAGTGGCCGCTGCGTCACGAGGTCGGCGCGGTCAGCGTCGGCGTCGTGGGCGGCGAGCAGCGGCTCGACCTCGACTACGCCGAGGACGCCGTCGCCGCCGTCGACCTCAACGTCGTGGCCACCGCGTCCGGCGAGGTCGTCGAGGTGCAGGGCGCCGGCGAGGGGGAGCCCGTGGCCTCGGAGCTCTACGTCGCCCTGCTCGCCACCGGGATCGAGGGCGTGAAGCGCGTGCTCGACGTCGTGCGGCCGCAGCTCAAGAGGGCCGGCGCGTGACGCAGAAGCGGCTCAAGGTGGTGGTCGCCACCACGAACCAGGGCAAGCTGCGCGAGTTCCGCGACGCGCTCTCGCGGCTCGAGCTCGACCTGCTCGGCCTCTCCGACGTCGGCATCGACCGCCTGCCCGAGGAGACCGGCGCGAACTACGAGGAGAACGCCCTGCTCAAGGCCGGCTTCGTGGCCCTGCGCTCGGGCCTGCCGACGCTGGCCGACGACTCGGGCCTCGAGGTCGACGCCCTCAACGGGCGCCCCGGCGTCCACAGCGCCCGCTACGGCGGCGAGGGCCTCACCGACGGCGAGCGCATGGCCCACCTCCTCGACGAGCTGAGGGACGTGCCGGCGAAGGCGCGGGGGGCGACGTTCCGCTGCGTCGTGGTGCTGGCCACGCCCGGCGGCGAGGTCGCGACGTTCGAGGGCGAGGCGCGGGGCGAGCTGACCTTCGGCCCGCGCGGCGAGAACGGCTTCGGCTACGACCCCGTGTTCCGCAGCGTCGAGCTCGGCAAGACGTTCGCCGAGGCGACCCTGGCCGAGAAGCGCTCGGTCAGCCACCGCGGGCGGGCGCTCAAGGCGTTCCTCGACTGGGCGCGCACGCCCATCGGCAAGTCGACGATCGCCTCGCTGGAGCCGCGCCGCGAGGAGACCTGAGGGACGCCCCGCGGCCCCTCAGACCTGGATCGTCACCCTGGCGCCGTCGCCGAGCAGGTGCACGGAGTCGGTGAACCTGATCACCCGCGACTGGTAGCCCATCGTGATCGAGTGCGTGCGGGCGCCGTTCTTGAAGAACTTGACGCCCCGCAGCAGGTCGCCGTCGGTGATGCCGGTGGCGCTGAACACGACCACCCGGCCCGGCGCGAGGTCCTCGGTGCGGTAGACGCGGTCGACGGAGCCGCCCTTCTCCTCGAGGCGGCGCCGCTCCTCGTCGTTGCGCGGCTTGAAGCGCCCGTGGATCTCGCCGCCTAGGCACTTCAGCGCGGCCGCGGCCAGCACGCCCTCGGGCGCGCCGCCGATGCCCATGACCGCGTGCACGTTGGTGCCGCGCACGGCGGCCGAGAGCGCGGCGATCACGTCGCCGTCTCCGATCAGCTTCACGCGCGCGCCGGCCTCGCGGACCTCGCGGATCAGGCCCTCGTGCCGCGGGCGGTCGAGGATCACGACCGTGAGGTCGTCGACGTCGCGGTCCAGCGCCAGCGCGATGCCGCGCAGGTTCGCGGCGACCGGCCAGGTGAGGTCGACCTTGCCCTTGGCGGGCGGCCCCACGATCAGCTTCTCCATGTAGGTGTCGGGCGCCTGGAAGAGGCCGCCGCGCTCGGAGAGGGCGATGACGGCGACGGCGTTGTTGACCATGCGCGCGGTGATGCTGGTGCCCTCGACGGGGTCCACGGCGATGTCGACGGGCCAGGCGTCGTCGCCGCCGCGCCCGACCCTCTCGCCGATGTAGAGCATCGGCGCCTCGTCGCGCTCGCCCTCGCCGATCACGATCTCCCCGTCGATCTCCAGCTCGTTGAGCACGGCCCGCATCGCGTCGGTGCCGGCCTGGTCGACGAGGTCGGAGTCCCCCTTGCCGGCGACGCGGCTCGCCGCGATCGCCGCCTGCTCCGTGACGCGCACGGTGTCCAGTACCAACGCCCGTTCGAGAGCGAGGCTGCGGGCGTCGAAGTCGTCCAACTTGCCTGCGGGGGTCTCGGTCAGGGCCATGGCCCCATGATGCAGTAGCGGGCGGGGGGTGCGGGTCGGTCGCCGCCCCGCCGGTAGTCGCCCTCGTCCGGCGCGGGTCAGTCGCCGCCGTCTTGGTAGTCGAACTCCTCGGGCGCGGGCGGCAGGACGAAGGCGCGCATGGGGTACTCGTCGTGGTCGGGCAGGCCGAGGGCGGTCAGCATCGCCGCGACCCAGCCTATCGACTGGTTGTAGTAGCGGCCGAGGTCGGAGTGCGCCTCCCTGGCGCTGATGCCCCAGATGTTCGTGGTGGTGCCGTTGATGCGCACGTTCGGGTCGTCGTCGGCGAGGAAGTTCGGGTCGAAGGAGAGCAGGCGCACGTTCGTGCGCGCCTCGAGCCCGAAGATCACGTTCGCGCTCACGACGTCGTTCACGTCCACGTTGCCGACCCCGGGCACCGCGAACGTGCCGCAGGGGTCGCCCTCCTCGAGGGGGAACGGCAGCGGCCAGGGGCTGTCGACGAAGGCCTCGGCGATGAAGCCCTTGTGGCGCCCCCACCACTGCCAGCAGATCGCGTCGAGCGAGACGTAGGCGTCGAAGGTGACGTCGAGGTTGTTGAGGGCCAGCAGGGACGCCCACACCGTGCCGTGCGAGTGCCCCACGAGCACCACCCGCGTCGGGTTCGCGACGCCGTGGATCAGCTCGCGCTTGACCTCGTCAAGGTAGGCCTGCGCCTGCAGGTAGCCCGGCTCCATCTCCTCGCTGATGAGGCTGTAGTGGGCGGTGACGAAGGACGACGCGCTGAACACCTCGACGTCGAGTCCCATCTTCTCGTAGACGCCCGCGATCACGTCGAGGACCGCGACGCCGCCCGTGCGCTCGCTGGCCGTGTCGAGGTACGACCACGTGTTCCGCGTGTGGCAGACGAAGCCGCAGTGGCCGGAGAAGGCGATGATCACGACGTCGGGCGTGCCCTCGTCCCGCCGGCGCAGCCCGGCGCCGCCCTCCTCGGTCGGCACGAAGCCGGGGGTCGCGGGCGTGGGGCTCGAGCGCCGCGCGGCGGCGCGGGCGAGCTCCTCGGGCGAGGCGGCGCGGGGCGCGCACGCGGCGAGCAGCAGGAGCAGCAGGAGGGCGACGTAGCGCGGCGCGGCGGCCATGCCAGGCGAGCTTACGAGGGACGCGCCCCCTCGCTCGTCGGCCGGTGGCGCGACAGGAGCGTCTCGCCGACCTCGTCCCACGTCACGCCCGACTCGGCCAGCAGCACTCCCAGGTGGAAGAGGAGGTCGGCGGCCTCGCCTCGGAGGCCATCGCGGTCGCCTTGCAGCGCGGCGACGACCGTCTCCCCCGCCTCCTCGACGACCTTCTGCGCGACGTAGCCCGGTCCGCGCTCGTGGAGCCTGGCGACGTAGGAGCCCGGCGGCGAGGTGCGCAGGCGCTCGGCGACGACGTCCTCGAGCGTGCGCAGCGCCTCCTCTATCGCCCCTCGGGGGGCGCCCTCGGCCGCCGGACCGCTCACGGCCGGCACTGTCGCCCCCGGCCCCTCCCCCGCCGCCGGCTCGGCCAGCGGGTCGTGGAAGCAGCTGCGCTCCCCCGTGTGGCAGGCGGGGCCCGTCTGCTCCACGCGGTAGAGGACGGCGTCGCCGTCGCAGTCGGCGACGACGGCGAGGACCCGCTGGACGTGGCCGCTCGTCGCGCCCTTGCGCCACAGCGTCCCGCGCGAGCGGCTGTGGTAGTGCGCCCAGCCGCTCTCCAGCGTGGCCTCCAGCGCCTCCCTGTCGGCCCAGGCGAGCATGAGGACCTCGCCGGTGGCGCCGTCCTGGGCGATGACGGGCACGAGGCCGCGCCCGTCGAAGCGCACGGACGCGAGGGGATCAGCGGGCATGGGGATCGGCCACCTCCTCGGGCGGGCGCACCGCCAGGCCGGCCTCGAGGCAGACGCGCTTGACCTCCGCGACCGTCGTCTCGCCGCGGTGGAAGATGCCCGCGGCCAGCGCGGCGTCGGCGCCGGCCAGGAGCAGCACGTCCCGCAGGTCCTCCGGCCGTCCCGCGCCGCCGGAGGCCACGACGGGCACGTCGACCTCGGCCGACACGGCCCTGACGGCCTCGAGGTCGTAGCCGGTGCCCATCCCGTCGGCGTCGATGCTGTTGAGCACGACCTCGCCGGCGCCGGCTAGCTGGCCCCGCACGACCCAGTCGATCAGGTCGATGCTGGTGCCGCGGCGCCCCCCGGCGGCGTAGACCTCCCAGCCGCTCCCGGAGCGTCTGAAGTCGACGCTGAGCACCACGGCCTGCGAGCCGTACCTGTCCGCCGCGGCGCGCAGCAGCCCCGGGTCGGCGAGCGCGCCCGAGTTGATGGAGACCTTGTCGGCGCCGGCCAGGGTCAGGGCCCTCACGTCGTCGAGGGTCCGCACGCCGCCGCCGGCGGTGAGCGGCATGAAGCAGCGCTCGGCGACCTGGGTGAGGACGTCGAGCATCGCGCCGCGCCCCTCGGCCGTGGCCGTGATGTCGTAGAAGACTAGCTCGTCGGCGCCCTGGCGGTCGTAGGCCTCCGCCAGCGCGACGGGGTCGCCCACGTCGGTGAGCTCGCCGCGCTCGGCCCTGCCGAACTGCTTGCCGCGGGTCACGCGTCCGGCGTGCACATCGAGGCAGGGGATGATCCTCTTGGCCAGCACCGTGAAAGCTTAGCGCCTGGCTAGGCGGCGCGCTCCAGCACGGACAGCATCTCGACGTGGTGCGTGTGCGGGTAGAGGTCGTAGGGCCGGACGCGCGTCAGCCGCAGGCCGCCCGCGTGCAGGTCGGCGACGTCGCGGGCCCACGTGGCGACGTCACAGGAGACGTAGACGAGCCGGGGGAAGCTGCCGGCGAGCAGCGCCTGCCGCAGCTCGGCGGAGAGGCCCGCTCGCGGCGGGTCGACGACGACGAGGTCCACGCCCTCCGGCGGGGCGAGGCGGCGGGCGTCGCCCTTGACGAAGCTCACGTTCGCGGCGCCGAGGCGCTCGGCGTCGGCGCGGCCCCGCGCCACGGCGCCGGCGTCCACCTCCAGCGCGGTGACGCGCGCGAAGCGCGGGGCGAGGTGGAAGGCGATCGCTCCGCCGCCCGCGAACAGCTCCAGCGCCTCCCCTCCGTCGCCCGCCCACTCCGCCAGGTCGGCGTAGAGCCGCGCGGCGCCGGCGGCGTTGGGCTGCGAGAACGACGTGGCGGACACGCTGAGGGCGATCGCGCCGCAGCGCTGCAGCACGGTGCGCCGTCCCGCCAGGCGCTCCGCCCCGCGGCGGAACCGGCCGCGCGGGTCCGCCGGGGCCCAGGCGGCGCCCGCCAGCCCGGCCTCGACGAGCCTGTGCCCCAGCTCCAGGGCGCCCCGCGCGTCGCCCTGCCCCACGAGCGCGACGAGCGCCTCGCCCTCGTCGTTGGCGCGGATCACGACCTCGCGCACGCGGGGACGCCTCCCCTCCGCGGCGGAGCGTGTCAGCACCTCCCTCACCGTGCGGTAGGCGGCGTCGACGCCCGGCGTCGCGACGGGGTCGCTCGCCAGCGGGACGACCTCGGACGAGCCGGGGCGCCGGTAGCCCAGCGCCGCGCTCGCCCCGCTCCACGTCACGGCGGGCTGGACCACGCTGCGGTAGCGCCACGTGGACGGCGAGGGCACGACGTCGGGCACGGGCGGCACGCCCTCGGCCCCGGCGGGCGTCAGGGCCCGGCGCAGCGCGTCCTCGACGACCTCGCGCTTGAGCTCGAGCTGGTGCGGGTAGGCGGCGTGACCGAGGTCGAGGCCGGGGTGCTCGGGGGCCTCCACCCGGTGCGGGCTCGGCTCGATCACCTCGACGACGCGGCCCCAGGGGACGCCCTTGCGCCTGACCAGGTCGACGCGCACGAGCTCGCCGGGCAGCGCCCCCTCGACGAGGGCGACCTCACCGCTGTCCAGGCGCGAGAGGGTCAGCCCGCCGTGGACCATCCGCTCGACCCTCAGGGTCCGCGAGCCGCGCATCCGAGCAGTCTAGCCGTCGTCTCCGGCGCTCACTAAGCCTGTTCTATACTGCCGCCATGAAGCGCTCCCTGCAGGAGTACGTGGAGCTCGTGGTGTTCGGCCTCGTCGCCCTGCTGGTGGGCACGGGCCTGCTGTGGCTGGTCGGCTGGGTGCTCTCGCTGGGAGGCATCGCCCTGAGGTGGGTGGCCGGCCTCCTCTGGACCCTGCTGAGGTTCATCGTGCCGGTCGCCATCGCGGGCGGCCTGGTGTACTTCCTCGTCAAGGCGGCTCAGGACCGGCAGCCCAAGCCGGCGGCGGCGACGGTCGGTGCCGGCGCGCCGGGCGCCGCTCCTCCCCCGCCCGCGGGCGGCCCGCAGGGCCCCGCCGCGGCCCCCGCGCAGGGCGGCGACAGCGAGACCGCGTCCGCGACGGCCTCCCCGTCCCCCGAGGCGACCGGGAGCGGGTCCACGACGACGGCGGCGACCTCCGCAGAGGTCGAGCCCGACGCGTCCGCGACGGAGGCATCCGACGAGCCCGCGAGCGAGGACGACCGCGCCTGACGCCCGCGGCAGCACCGTAACCAGGCTCCTGCTCAGGGCCCCGCTCGTCGCGGCGGCCGCGCTGCCGCTCGTGCTGTTCGCCGCCGCCCAGCCGCGGGCGGGCGGCGCGGGACCGGACGGCGCGGCGGCCGACGCCGTCGCGGCGCTGGTGGCGGCCGGCCGCGAGGCCTACGCCTGGAACTGCGCCGTCTGCCACGGCGCGGCAGGCGGCGGCATCGAGGAGGCGCGGCTGAGCTTCCCGCCCGACGAGCGTCGCTGCACGCGCTGCCACCGGCCGGCGAACCCCGCCGTGCAGCCCCTCGACAGGCCCTTCCGCGACAACGACATGTTCTCCCTCGGCGAGCCTCCGGCGCTCCACCCGACGGACGAGCGGCCGGCCCCCCTGGCGTCCGTGGCCGCGCCCGAGGCGCTGCAGGCCTACCTGGCCGCGGCGATGCCCCGCTACGACCCCGGTCGGCTCAGCGACGAGGACTACTGGGCGCTCACGGCGTTCCTGCTCGAGATGAACGGCCGCGCCGACGAGCTCCCGCGCGTGGCGGAGCTGGCCTCGGGGGGCTGACGCCTGGCCTCGGGCGCCCGACGCGTCCGGCGTCAGCTGCTGCGCGGGTCGAGGACGTCGCGGAACGCGTCGCCGAGGAGGTTCCAGCCGAGCACGAACAGCACGATGATCAGGCCGGGCCAGAACGACACGTACCAGTACGCCAGCGGGTCGCCGGGGACCCCCAGGATCCAGTCGCGGGCGAACGAGATCATCTGGCCCCAGTCGGCGTAGCCCACGTCGGCGCCCAGGCCGAGGAACGACAGGGCCGCGGCCGTGAGCACGACGGAGCCGATGTCGAGGCTGGCGACGATGATCAGGGGGCCGATGGCGTTGGGCAGCACGTGCCGGAAGATCACGCCGAGGGGACGGCGACCGAGCGCGACCGCGCTGGAGACGTAGTCCTGCTCCTTGACCCGCAGCACCTCGCCGCGCATCAGCCTGGCATAGCTCGGCCAGGCCACGACGGCGATCGCCAGCATGAGGTTGTCGATCGACTGCCCGAGGACGATGACGATGACCAGCGCGATCACCAGGTTGGGCAGCGAGATCACGATGTCGGTGAAGCGCATGACGACGTTGTCGAAGACGCCGCCGATGTAGCCGGAGATGCTCCCCAGTATCAGCCCCACGATCAGGCTGATGCCGACCACGATGATGCCGATGCGGAAGGCCGTGCGCGTGCCCCAGACGAGGCCGTAGAAGATGTCGTAGCCGCCGCTGGTCGTGCCGAGCAGCGTCTCGCTGTCGGCGGCGGTGCGCGGCTGGATGCCGAAGCCCTGCCGCGGGATCTGGTAGCAGGTCTCGGGCGGCGCGAAGATCGCGCGCCAGAACGCCGGCTTCGTGGGGTCCTTGTACTCGTGCTGGGTGGCGGCGCTGAGGCCGAGGTCGCGCAGGCAGCTGCGGCCCAGCTCCGTGAACACCGGGGCGAACACCGCCAGTATCACGAACCCGAGCACGACGAGGAGCCCGACGATGGCGAGCGGGTTGCGCCGGAAGCGCAGGACGGCCTTCGACCGCCAGAAGCCGCGGCCGCTGTCGGGGTCCTGGCGGAGCACCCCGGCGGCGGCGGTGAGCTCTGCTTCGGCCATCACACGTACCTGATCCGCGGGTCGACGATGCCGTAGAGGACGTCGACGAGTAGGTTGGCCAGCACCACCATCATCGCCGTGAACACGGCGAAGCCGAGCACGGCGGCGTAGTCGAGGTTCGTGGCCGCCTGGGCCGCCCACTGGCCGAGGCCGGGGTAGTTGAAGATCGTCTCGGTGATGACGACGCCGTTGATGAGGCCGATGAGCACGAACCCTGCCAGGGTGATCACGGGGATCAGGGCGTTGCGGCGGGCGTGCTTGCGCGTCACGACCTGCGGCGCCAGCCCCTTGGCCTTGGCGGTGCGCACGTAGTCCTGCCCCAGCGCGTCGAGCAGCGACGAGCGCATGACGCGCATGATCTGGGCGCTCTGCACGACCGCCAGGGTGATGACGGGCAGCACCATGTGCTTGAGGGCGTTGAGGAAGACGTCGAACCTGCCGTTGAGCAGCGCGTCCAGGGTGAGCATGCGGGTGTAGGTCTTGAAGTCGGGGTTGCCCGCCAGCTCGGTCAGGTACTCGACCGACACCCTGCCGGGCTGGAACCAGCCGAGCCAGCCGTAGAAGATCACCAGCAGCCAGATGCCGAGCACGAAGGTGGGCAGCGACCAGCCGATGATCGACATCACGCGCGTGACCTGGTCGATGAGCTTGTCGCGGTTGAGCGCCGCCGCCGTGCCCATCCAGATGCCCACGCCGATCACCGGGATGATGGCGAAGATGGCGAGCTCGAGCGTGGCGGGGAAGCGCTGGCCGATCGTCTGCAGCACGGGCTGCCGGCTGATGCGCGAGTAGCCGAGGTTGCCCTTGGCGACCTGGCCCAGCCAGCGTCCGTACTGCACGTACCAGGGGTCGTTGAGACCGTAGAGGACCACGATCTCGTCGAGGCGGTTCATCTGCTGCTCCGACTGGACGTAGGCGGCCGCGCGCTGATAGGGCGTGAGGAGCTGCATGAGCAGCTGTAGCGCCAACGTCACGCCGATGAACACGACTGGTAGGAGCAGCAGGCGTCGGGCGATGAAGACCAGCAAGATAGGCCTCTTCTGATGTCCGCGGCCGCCTCGTCAGCGCGGCGCGCCAGCGGGCCGGCCGGCCGGGGTGACCCCGGCCGGCCGGACCCTAGGACGTCAGTTCTTGGAGATGTCCTTCCAGAGGAACTCGTCCGAGTACATCGGGTTGTAGTAGACGCCCTGCAGGTTGTCGCGCGTGACGAGGAACGGCGACTGGGTGGGCACCGTGACGAGCGGCGCCTGGTCGTAGTAGAGCGTGCCGATCTCGCGGTAGAGGAACGCGCGCTCCGCCGGGTCCGCGATCTGGTCGGCCTGGTCGATCAGCTCCTGGATCTCGGGGATGTTGATGCTCGTGCGCGGGCTGTAGTAGCCGTCGTTGTCGAGGAAGGTGTTGATGAAGTTGCTCGGGTCGGCGTAGTCGGCGGCCCAACCGAGGGCGAACATCGGCACCTTGCGCTCGGCCGTGCGCGAGAGGAAGTCGGACCACGGCAGGCTGCGGACGTTCATGCGGAACTTCGGGTTGATGAACTCGAGGTTGTCCGCGATGATCTCGAGCGCCGTCTGACGGATCGTGTTGCCGGCGTTGTAGATCGCCGTGAACTCGAAGCCGTTCTCCCAGAGCTGGCCGTCGAACGCGGCGCGGAAGTACTCCTCCGCGGCCTCGAGGTCGAGGGTGCGGACCGCGACGTCGTCGTTGTAGCCGAGGAAGGACGGGGGCATGGGCATGGTGAGCACGACGCCCTCGCCCTCGTAGATCTGGTCGAGGAAGGCCTGCTGGTCGAACAGGTGCGCGAAGGCGCGGCGGACGTTGACGTCGGAGAAGAAGTCCGCCGGGATGCCGTTGCCGTCGAGCTGGCCGGAGCCGACGTCCTCGTTGTTGCTCGTGTCGATGTCGAAGTTGAAGAAGACGGCGGTGACCGAGGTGGTCGTCCAGCTCGGGTCGCGGTGGATCGTCACTCCGGGGGCGCCCTCGAGCTGCACGAGCGCGGTGGTCTCGTTCAGCGTGATGCGGTCGGCGTCACCCTGCTGCAGGGCGAGGATGCGGGTGGACTGCTCGTCGACGTACTGGTAGACGACGTTCTGGATCGTCGGAGCGCCGCCCCAGTAGTCGGGGAACGCGCGAGCGACGACCGAGTCCTCGGTCCACTCCACGAGCTGGTAGGCGCCCGTGCCGCTGGGGTTGCGGTGCAGGAACTCCTGCGTGAGGTCGCGGCCGATCCAGTCGGTCCACGTGGCCTCGGTGCCGTCCCACGCGCCGCCCTCGATGGCCCACTGGCTGTCGATGATGCTGAAGCCCGTGTAGGTGAGGATCGCGAGGAGGGCCGGGGTGGGCTCGACGAGGTTGACCTGGGCTACGAGGCCGTCGGGGCCGTCCGGGCACTCGACGATGTGGTCGATCATGTCCCACGTGACCTCGGCCTGGAAGGCGGCCGGGTCGCTGCCGTCGATGCCGGTGCCGAGCCAGTGCTCGCCCATCAGGTAGGCGATCGCGCCCTCAGGGTGCGCGACGAGCGCGCCGTACTGGAACGACCACTCGACGTCCTTGCAGCTCATCGTGTTGCCGCTGTGGAACTTGACGTTCGGGCGCAGCTGGAACGTCCAGGTGAGGCCGTCGTCCGACACCGAGTAGTCGGTAGCGAGCGCCGGGACGAACTGGTCGATGGACTGGCCATCGTAGGTGTATAGCGTCTCGTAGATGTTCTCGATGATGCCGCCGGAGCCCGTGTCGTAGGCGCGAGCGGGGTCCATGGTCACGGGTTCGCCGAACGTCATGTAGACGTACGTGTCGTTCGGCACCTGCGCCGCCGCGAAGGCGACCAGGGCGCCTACGAGTACCGCCAGGATGCTTCTCTTCATTCACTTCTCCCTTGGAATGGATTCGGGGCACGGTCGCACGCGCTGGGCGGAGGTGAGGTCCATGCTGCTCTGGGAACTCCCTTCGTCTACGGGGCGCCTCCCCGATCTCTACGCCTGCGCCCGAGGACCTCTCGGCCCCGAGCTCACGACTGTAGACAGGCGAGTAGAGATTACACCACTCTCATACGGGCATGTTAAGGGCGGCCGTCCTCTGTTCATCGAGCCTTGGTGTCGGTTCCCGCGTCCCGGGGCGCCGGAGGCGCGCCCGGGACGCGGTGTACCATGGCGACATGCCGTTCCGGCCGGCTTCCCCTCGCCGTCCCGTCCGCGCCGCAGCGGCGGCGCTGGCCTGTCTGGCCCTGCTGCTCGCCTCGTGCCTGGGGCGCTCCGATTCGCTGGCGCCCATCGTCGCCATCACCGACCCCCGCTCGGGGGCGACGCGCAGCACCGAGGACCTGCGCATCAGCGGCTACGCCATGGACGACTCTGGCGTGGCCAGCATCCGCGTCGACGGCATCGACCTGCTGCAGAACGAGCTCTACGCCGGCGAGCGCGGCAAGGGTCTGGTGAACTTCGCGTTCACCAAGCCTAACGTCGCCGACGGCGAGCTGACGATGGTCCTCGAGGTCACCGACGTCTCCGGCCGCACGACCACGGAGACGTACACGCTCATCCTCGACGACACCCCGCCCACGGTCGAGCTCACCTCGGTCGAGGCGGCGGCCGGGAACAGGCTCAGGGTGGAGGGGGTGGCCCGCGACAACATCGGCGTCTCGTCGGTGCGCATCGGCGGCGTGCCCCTCGCGATCACGCCCGGCACCGAGTTCGCCTTCTCGGTCCTCGTGGAGGACGTCGAGGGCGCCGAGGTCGTGGCCGAGGACGGCGCCGGCAACAGCACGGCGGTGCCGCTGCGATGAGCCCGCGGACCGTCGAGCAGCCGGCCGAGCCCGCGGCGCCGACGCTGCCGGTGCGCGCCGCCGAGCTGCTGGAGCGCGGCGCCGCCGGCGCCGACGCCCTGGTGCTCGAGACGCGCTACGGCAACGCCGACCTCTACTCCCTCCTCGACGCGCTCGGGGTCGTCGGCCCGTTCGCCGCCGAGTCGCCCTGGGAGCTGCGCGCTCCCGACGGACGCCACCTGATCCACGCCGGCGGCTACGCCGCCGTGCCGTTCGGCGAGAGGTACCCGCCCCTCGTGGCGTTCGTCGAGGAGGTCCTGGGCCGCACCCGCCAGCTGGGGCTGCCGCAGCAGAGCACCAGCGAGTGGCGGGCGGCACTCAGCGCGAACCTCGTGGCCCTGCTGGCGTCGGTGGCGCCGAGCCACCGTGACAGCAGGGTCTTCCTCGGGAACTCGGGCGCGGAGGC
>DASVDQ010000012.1:40000-79869 GCA_036381035.1 Trueperaceae bacterium
TCGACGCCTCGCCGCTGCGCGACCTCATGCCGGCGGGGCTGTCGAGGGACGCCGTCCTGAACGGGATCGCCTACGTGGAGGAGCGGGAGGTGTTCCTGCTCACGGGCAAGCTGTGGCCGAGCGCCTTCGAGGTGCGCCTCGTCGCGGCCCCGTCGCCTTGAGGGAACGCCAGACCGAGGGCCCGGCCGACCGAGGGCCCGGCCGATCGCGCCCGGTCCTCAGTCGTTCGCCGCGCCGCCGGAGTCGGACGAGGAGGAGCTCGAGTCGCCCTTCGACGCGCCCGAGCCGTTCGACGAGCTCGAGGACTTGCGGCTGTCGTTGACGTAGAAGCCCGAGCCCTTGAAGGCGATGCCGACGGGCTGGACCACGCGCTTCACCGGGTCGCCCGTGCGCGGGTCGACGGTCAGCGGGTCTTCGGTGATGCTCTGCTGGTGCTCGAAGGTCTCGTTGGTGACCAGGTTGCGGTACACGTAGACCGGCATCGTTCCTCCTGTACGCCATGCCGTGGTGGCTGCGGCCGAGGCTCCGCGGCGCCGCGCCCCAAGAGAAGACGCCCACGAAGCATGGCACTCGCGGACGCCGAGTGCCATCTTACATCTCCTGGTACGCTGATGCGCATGTCGCACGCGGCCTCCGCACCGGCCCTGGTGACAGTCCTGGGAGCCGGCGCTTGGGGCTCGACCCTCGCCCGTCTGCTCGCGAACAACGGCCACAGCGTCAGGCTGTGGACGCGCGACGAGGGGCACGCACGCGAGCTGGCCGCGACCCGCGAGAACGCCCGCTACCTGCCGGGCCTGCGTCTGCCGCCCGCGGTCACGCCCACCAGCGACCTCGACGAGGCCCTGGCCGGGGAGCCGCTGGCCTTCGCCGCCGTGCCGGCCCGCGCGCTGCGGTCGGTGCTCCGCGCGGCCAGGCGCCGTCCGGCCGCCGTCGTGTCGTGCGCCAAGGGCGTCGAGCCGAGCAGCGGGGAGCGCGGCGAGCCCGACTTCAAGCGCCTCTCCCAGGTCGTGGAGGAGGAGATGCCCGGGGTGCCCGTGGCGGCGCTCTCGGGGCCGAACCTCGCCAGGGAGATCGCCGACGGCAAGCCCGCCGCCACGACCGTGGCCAGCCTCGCGTCGCACCTCGCCCGCTGGGTGCAGGACCTGCTGCAGCAGGCCACGTTCCGCGTCTACACGAGCCCCGACCTCGTGGGCGTCGAGCTCGCCGGCGTGATGAAGAACGTGATCGCGCTGGCGGCCGGCATCTGCGACGGCCTGCGGCTGGGCGACAACGCCAAGTCGACCATCATCACCCGCGGTCTCGCCGAGACGGTCCGCTTCGGCACGAGGCTGGGCGGGCGCGAGCGCACGTTCTACGGCCTGGCGGGCCTCGGCGACGTCGTCGCCACGTGCGCCAGCCACCTCTCGCGGAACCACAGGGCGGGCGTGCTGCTCGCCGGGGGCGAGCGCGTCGACGGTCCGGCGATCTCGAGCCTCACGGCCGAGGGGCTCGGCACCGTGGCGGCCGTGCACGCGTTCGCGCGGGCGCACGACGTCGACCTCCCGATCACCGCGGAGGTCTACAGGGTCGCCTACGAGCGCAAGGACCCGCGCGAGGCGATCGACACCCTCATGTCCCGCGAGAGGAAGGCCGAATGAGCGCGATCACCGCCACGGGGCTGACGAAGCGTTACGGCGCCAAGGCCGCCGTGGACGACGCCAGCTTCTCGATCGAGCAGGGCGAGATCGTCGGTTTCCTGGGGCCGAACGGCGCCGGCAAGACGACCACCCTGCGCATGCTCGCCGGGCTCGTGAGGCCCACCGCCGGCTCCTGCACCGTGCTCGGCCGTCCCGTGCCGGGGGAGAGCCTGCGCGAGGTCGGGACGATGATCGAGGAGCCGACCTTCTACCCGTACCTGACCGGCCGGTCGAACCTGCGCCACGCCGCGCTGCTCCACGGCGACGTCCCGCCGGGCCGCGTCGACGAGGTGCTCGAGTTCGTGTCGCTGCAGGACGCCGCCGACAAGAAGGTCCGCGCCTACTCGCAGGGCATGAGGCAGCGCCTGGCGCTCGCCCGCGCCCTGCTGTGGCGGCCCAGGGTCCTGCTGCTGGACGAGCCGACGAACGGCCTCGACCCCGCCGGCATCGCCGAGGTGCGCGAGTCGCTGCGCAGCGTGGCCTCTCAGGGGGTGACCGTGCTGGTCTCGAGCCACATCCTCGCCGAGATCGAGAAGCTCGTCGACCGCATCCTGGCGATCGAGGCCGGCCGCATCGTGTTCGACGGGCCGCTGCGCGAGCTCGTCGAGCGCATGGGCGCCCCCACCGCGACCTACACGGTCACGGCCCGCGACCAGGCCGGCCTGCTCGCCGCGCTGCGGGAGCTCGGCTACGCTCCCACGGCGCGCGGCGAGGACGGCGCCGACGTCACCGTGCCCGCCGAGGAGGCCGAGTTCCTCATCGAGCGCCTGACGACCAAGGGCGTGCGCGTGACCTCCGCCGTCCAGCGCGGCGAGGACCTCGAGGGCGCCTACCTGCGCCTTATCGACCCCACCAGGAGGCCCTCGTGAACGCGGTAGCGGCCACCGTCAGGGCCGAGACGTTCAAGCTGCTGCGCAAGCGCCGCCTCTACGTCCTGGCGTTCCTCTACTGGGTGCTGCTCCCCGCGGTCGCGCTGCTGGTGGGCCGCCTCCTGTTCACGAACCTTAGCGAGTTCGAGAGGGAGGGCCTGCCCGTCACCGACCTGATGCAGTCGCTCTTCTCGGCGCACGGCCTGGCGAGCATCGCGCTCGCCGGCCCGGCCTACATGTCGCCGACGGCCTACATCATCGGGGTCGTGCTCCTGGCGGCGCTGTTCATCGGGGAGGAGCGCGGCCAGAACATGTGGAAGACGGTCCTCGTCGTCCAGCCCGACCGCCCCGCCGTCCTGACGGGCAAGCTGATCGTCACGATGGGCGCGCTGCTCGTCCTGATGCTCGGCGCGTTCCTCAGCTCGATCGTCTTCGGCACCGTGGGCATGTCGTTCCTGCCCACCGACCTCTCGGGCGACTGGCTCGGCCTCCTCGCCCTCTACCTGTGGCAGTGGGCGCACCTGCTCGCGGCGGTGCTGTTGGCCTTCCTGCTGGTCTTCCTCGTGCGCTCGGCCGTGCTGGGGATCGTCATGGTCCTGCTCCTGCCCGGCCTGATCGAGGGCCTCTACTCCGTCCTCAACACGCTCTTCAACCTCCAGCCCCTGACCCGCTTCAACGCGATCTTCCAGGCACTGAGGCTGCAGAGGGTGTGGGAGGCGGCCCCGCGCTACTTCTTCACCACGAACCTCTACGCGCCGGGCCGCTCGCCGGCGCGGGACGTGGCCGCCGAGCTCCTCGCGAGCGCCCCCTCCGGCCCCCAGGAGCTGGGGCCGCTGCAGCAGCTCATCGGGGGCGGCGTCTCGCTGGGCCACGCGTCGGCGGTGATGGCGGGCTACGCGGTCGTCTTCGGCGTGCTCCTCTTCTGGCTGTTCCGCCGGCGCGACGTCGACTAGCCGCGCGGGGCGCGGACCGACCTGCGGACGCCGCGCGGCAGGGCCGTTCCCCTCGACGCGTCCGGGGCGTCCGGGGCCCACGGGCTCCGCGCGGACGCACCCGCGCGCGGGGCGCGCCCGACGAGGTGGGCAACCCTCACGGGCCCTTTCGCGATAATGGCGCGCATGGAATGGGTCACCAGCCCGGAAGCGTGGATCGCGCTCCTCACCCTGACGGTCCTCGAGGTCGTCCTGGGCATCGACAACATCGTCTTCATCTCGATCCTGTCCGGGCGGCTCCCGGAGGCTCAGCGTCCGCGCGCGCGCGCGCTCGGCCTCGGCCTGGCGATGTTCACGCGCATACTGCTGCTGCTGTCGGTCGGCTGGCTCGCCCGCCTGACGACCGAGCTGTTCGGCGTGTTCGGCCACGGCGTCACGGGCCGTGACCTCGTGTTCCTGGCCGGCGGCCTCTTCCTGATCTACAAGGCCACGGGCGAGATCCACGAGCGCCTCGAGGGCCCCGGCCGCGAGGAGGAGCACGAGGTGCCCAACGCGGTCAGCTTCACCGCCGTCATCACCCAGATCGTGCTGCTCGACATCGTCTTCTCGCTGGACTCGGTGATCACCGCCGTCGGCATGGCGAACGACATCCCGGTGATGATCGCCGCCGTGGTCATCGCCGTCGGCGTCATGATGTTCTCCGCCGGGCCGATCAGCCGCTTCGTCGAGGAGCACCCCACGGTCAAGATGCTGGCGCTGGCGTTCCTCATCCTCATCGGCGTGACGCTCATCGCCGACGGCCTCGGCCAGCACATACCCAAGGGCTACATCTACTTCGCGATGGCCTTCAGCGTGGCCGTCGAGTTCCTCAACCAGCGCGCCGCCCACGTGGCCAGGCGGAAGGCGGCACCGGTGGAGCTGAGGAAGCCGCGTCCGCCCGTCGCCGCCCCGCGGCGCTGAGCCGAGGGCCGGCTGCCGCGAGCCGCCCCGCGGCGCTGAGCCGAGGGGCCCCCGCGGACCGTCACGCGGCGCGGGCCCGAGAGCGCGCCTCTTGGCGGCCGCGCGCGGCTCAGGCCCGGCTGCGCCTCTTCTGCTCGTACATGCGGGCGTCGGCGTAGGAGAGGAGGGCCTCGAAGGACTCGGCGTGGCTCGGGTAGAGCGCTGCGCCGACGCTGGCGCCCAGGCTGACCGCCACGCCCTCGAGGTTGATGGGCTCCTCGATAGCGGCGACGAGGCGCTCGGCGACCTTCTCCACGCCCCGCTCGTCGGCGCCGGCCAGCAGCACGGCGAACTCGTCGCCGGAGAGGCGCGCGACCATCTCGCCCGGCCTCACGTTCTGCTTGAGCCGCTGACCTATCACGCTCAGCACGCGGTCGCCGGTCTCGTGGCCGTGCGTGTCGTTCACGAGCTTGAAGCCGTTGAGGTCGAAGTAGAGCAGCGCCATCGGCACCGCCTGCCGCCTCAGGACCCAGAAACGCGACTTCAGGTGCCGCCGGTTCGGCAGCCCCGTGAGGTCGTCGTGGTTCATCATCTCGACGGCCTGCCTGAGCACGTTCTTGTAGTGCGTGATGCTGCGGAACTGGACGATCAGGTGGTCCTCGCCCAGCGGCAGGATCGTGACGGCGAACCAGGCCGGCTGGCCGGGCGCCGCCGAGAACGGGTCGGAGGCGCGCTCCTGGCCCGCCCGCACGGGCAGCGCCTGCTCGAACTCCTGCACGCGGCCGCTCACGTGGGCCGTGACGAGCCGGCGGTAGATGCGCGGGTCGAGGTAGTCGGGGTAGACGCTGCGCACGCGGCGGCCGACGAAGTCGTCGCGGGAGACGCCGAGGAACTCCGCGGCGGCCGGGTTGAGGTCGACCCACTCGAAGTCCGCGAGTCGGCCCGACTCGCTCCTCACGGCCTTGAAGACGACGAGGCCGTACGGGGCGGTGCGGAAGTAGTCGGGCCACAGCTCGGCCGCCAGGGCAGCGGGGCGTCCCTCGATCGTCGTCACGTCGAGCACCGCCAACATCTTAGCCACAGTGACCCACAACGGCCGCGGGCGCTTCGTCCCGCCCTCATGGGACGGCCTCCTCGTCGCCCCGAGCCGCCGGCAGGCCCCGCCGCGACCACTCGCTCCACGAGCCCGGGTAGAGCCTCACGCCGCTCAGGCCCGCGACCTCCAGCGCCAGCACCAGGTGCGCCGCGCTCACCCCAGACCCGCAGTAGACGACCACGTCGGCGTCCGCCGGCAGCGCCGCGACGCGGTGCACGGACCGCAGCTCGTCGGGGTCGAGTAGCCCGTCCTCCCCCATGCTGCTCGTGTACGGCCGGTTCACGGCGCCGGGGATGTGGCCCGCCACCGCGTCGAGCGGCTCCACCTCGCCGCGGTAGCGCTCGGGCGCCCGCGCGTCGAGCAGGACCAGGCGCCCGTCGCCCAGCCGTCCGAGCAGCTCCTCGGCCTCCGCGACCATGTCGCGCCGCGGGCGCGCGGTGAAGGTCGCCGGCTCGTGGCGCGGCACCGCCGCGGTCACGGGTCCGCCGGCGGCCAGGTAAGCGCGGTAGCCGCCGTCGAGGAAGCGGACCCGCTCGTGGCCCAGGTAGCGCAGGAGCCACCAGGCGCGCGCCGCGTACATCGTGCCGGTCTGGTCGTAGACGACGACCTCGTGCGCGTCGCCCACGCCGAGCTCGGCGAGCCGGCCGGCCAGCGCCGCCAGGTCGGGGAGCGGATGCCGGCCGCGCAGGCCGGGCGGCGCGGCCAGGTCGCGGTCGAGGTCGAGGTAGACGGCGCCGGGCACGTGGCCCTCCGCGTACAGCGCCGGTCCGACCGACGGGTCGGTGAGCTCGAAGCGGGCGTCCACGACGCGGAGGCCCGGCTCCCCGAGGCGGGAGACCAGCTCCCGGGCGCCGACGAGCGGCGACGCGGCGGGCCGGCCCGCTGCGCCCGAGGAGCTCTCATGCATGTCTCAGATTGTAGCCCGCTCGGCGAGGCCGCCCGGCTATCCTCGCCGGGTGCGCCGCCGCGTCGACAGCCCCAAGAACCCCCTCGTCACCGAGGTGATCGCGCTGAAGGAGCGCAGGCGCCGCGCCCGCAGCGGGCACTTCCTGGTCGAGGGCGCGAGGGAGGCGGAGCGGGCGCTGGCCTCCGGCGTCGCGCCGCGGACGCTGCTCATCGCCCCCGACCTCGCCCCGCGGCGCGTCGCGGAACCGCTGGCCGCCGCCGCCGAGGCGGCCGGCGCCGAGGTCGTGGAGCTCTCGGCGGCGGCTTTCGAGCGGCTCAGCCTGCGGCAGAACCCTGACGGCGTCGCGCTGGTCGCGGTCGCGCCGGACCGGCGCCTGGCGCCGGAGGCCGACCTCGGCGGCGGGCCCGTGCTCGTGCTCGACGGGCTCGAGAAGCCGGGCAACGTCGGCGCCCTGCTGCGCACGGCCGACGCCGCCGGCGCCACCGCCGTGGTCGTTACCGGGGAGGGCACGGACGTGGAGAACCCGCACGTCGTCAGGGCGAGCCAGGGCAGCCTCTTCGCCTTGCCCATCTACGTGGCGCCACGCGACGAGGCTCTCGCCGCGCTGAAGGGGCGGGGGTTCCGGCTCGTGGCCGCCTCGCCGCGCGCCGGGCTGGCCCACTGGGAGGCCGACCTGACCGGCGCCGTCGCGCTGGCCCTCGGCACCGAGGACCGCGGTCTCGACCCCGCCGTGGAGGCCGCGGCCGACGTGCTCGTCAGGGTGCCGATGCTCTCGCGCGCCGCCGACAGCCTCAACGTCGCCGCGGCGGGCGCGGTAGTGCTTTACGAGGCGCTCAGGCAGCGGTCGCGGTGACCCGGGCCGGTGCAGGGGGCCGAGGGAGGCGCGCGGGGCTCGCGCGCGGCGAGGCGGTCGCGGCCGCCGTCGGCCGGGGCGGGCTCAGGCCTCGGTCACGTGGCCCTTGGCGAGCAGCCGCTTGACCTCCTCGCGGAAGTCCTTGCCCTCGAGCGGCTTGACCACGACGGAGTCGGCGTGCGCGAGCCGGGCGGACTCCAGGGTCACCTCGTCGCGCAGCGCGGTGAGGATCATCACCGGCACGGACTTCAGGCGGCTGACCTTCTTCATGCGCCGGCAGACCTCGATGCCGTCGACGTTCGGCATGCGCACGTCGAGTATGGCCAGGTCGGGGGTGTTGTTCTTCAGGTACTCGAGGGCCTGCGCCCCGTCCTCGACGAGGTGGACCTCGAAGCCTTCGACCGACAGCAGCATGTCGAGGACCATGCGCTGGCCCGCCAGGTCCTCGGCGACAAGGATCTTCGCCACGCACCGAGCTTAGGGGACTCCGGCTCACAGAATCGTCAGAAGCGCCACTGTGGGCCTGCGGGCTAGTACCGTGGAGCTGGCCTACGTTCGATGGGAGGCACCTATGCTCAAGGAGTTCCGCGAGTTCATCAACCGGGGCAACGTCCTCGACCTCGCCGTCGCCGTGGTGATCGGGGCGGCGTTCGGCGCCGTGACGTCGTCGCTCGTCGACCAGGTGCTGATGCCGGTCATCGGCCTGATCGTCGGCGGCGTCGACTTCAGCAACCTCGGCATCATCCTGCGGGGCCGGGACCTCTACGACTCGGTGCCAGAGGCCGTGGCCGCCGGGGCGCCGGTGATCCAGTACGGGGCCTTCCTCAACACGGTCATCAACTTCGTCATCGTCGCGTTCGCCATGTTCCTCGTCGTCAGGGCGTTCAACCAGATGCGCCGGCGCTTCGAGCGGCCGGTCGAGGCGGCGGCGCCCGAGCCGACGGCCGAGGAGAGGCTGCTCGCCGAGATCCGCGACCTGCTGGCCGCCCGGCGCGAGATGCCCTGAGGCCTCAGTAGAGGATCATCAGCTCGAGGTGCGCCGGGCCGGCGCGCGAGACGGGCTCGGTGGCCACCAGGCCGATGGTCACCGGCCCGCTGAGGCGCAGGAGCATGTTCGTGAACATCTCCTCCGTCACCGGCCCGAAGTCGGGTAGCTGGCCCTCGTCGAGGCCGGCGCGCCGCATCTTCCTCACGGCGTCCGCCTTGAGGTTCGCCAGCGCCGTGCGTATCTCGTCCTGGCTTATGGGCAGCTCGGGCGAGCCCAGGTGGAGCTGCGTGCTCACGATGAGCTGACCGCGCTGGAACAGCACGGTGTTCTCGATCGCCTCGACGAGCACGTCGATCGTCGAGCTGATCTGGTTGCTGGGCGAGATCAGGCGGATCAGGTCCTCGCCGGGCGTCTGGACGATCACGTCGACGAGCAGGTTGAACTGCTCGGTGGTGACGCGGATGCGCTCGACGCCGCGGCGGGAGACGTACTCGGTAGCGTCGGCGATGAAGGCCGCGAGCTGCTCGCGCGCCTCGGCCGGCGTGGTGGCGTGGACCGCGCCCGAGTAGATGAGCTGGTCGCGCACGAAGTAGACGTCGCCGCGCTCGAACCTGTCAGCCTCCTGCTGCAGGTCCGCCAGCTCCCGAGCCTGGTTCTCGACCTCCTCACGGAGCTGGTCGACCTCGCCCTGCAGGGCCTGGAGGTCCTCGTTGCGGCGCCTGATCTCCGCCTCGAGGCTCTCGTTCAGCTCGCCCAGCGACGTGTTCTGCTGCTGCAGCCTCTCGTTCTGGCTCGCCAGGCCGGCGTTCGCCTCGCGCAGGGCCTGGTTCTGCGACTCGAGCTCGGCCGCCTGCTGACGCAGCTCCTCCGCCGTGCCCTCGAGGGCCTCGACCTCCTCGTTGAGCGCGGCGAGGCGCTGCGTCAGCTCGGCGCTCTCGCCGATCGCCGCGTCGCGCTCGGCGAGGGCGGCGTCGCGCGCCGCCTGGGCCTCGTCGCGCGCGCGTTCGGCGGCGGCCTGGGCCGCCTCCGCGGCGGCCAGCTCCTGCTCGGCGGCGGCCAGCCTGGCCTCCGCCGAGCGCACCTGCTCCTGCGCGTCGCTGAGCTGGATCCCGGCCTGGACGAGCTGCTCCTCGAGTTCGGCCAGCTCCTCGTTGGCCTGCTGCAGCGCCTGCTGCGCCTGGTTCGCCTCCTGCACGCGGCGCGCCGCCTCGGCCTGAGCGTCCTGAGCCTCCTGCAGGGCGGCGTCGCGGTCGGCGCGCGCCTGCTCCAGCGCCGCGGTGGCCGCCGCCAGCTCGTCCTCGGCCGCGGCGAGCTGCTCCTGCGTCGACAGGAGCTGGGCCTCGGTCTGCTCCACGGCCTGCGCCGCCTGGTCCACGCGGTCCTGCAGCTCGTCGCGCTGCTGCAGGAGCTGGTCGCGCTCCGCCAGGGCCTGGTCGCGTGCCACCAGGGCGGCGTCGCGCTGCTCCTCGGCCGTGCGGATCGTCTCCTGCGCCTCCTCGAGCGCCGCGCGCAGCTCGGCGAGCTGGGCGTTCGCGTCGGCGACGTTCTGGTTCAGCACGCGCTCCTGGACCCGGAGCCGGTTGAGCTCGTCGAGCGTGCGCTGGAAGTTGAGGAGCGTCTGGGTCGCGTTCTCGAAGGCCAGCGCCAGCACGCCGAGCGTCGTCAGCATGATGAGGATGCCCGCCATGACGCCGACGATCTGGCCCGTCCGCCTGGGCCTGGCGCCGAACAGCGACAGGCGCCGGCGCCCCACGTAGGTGCCGAGCCTGTCGCCGGCGAACGCGATGATGCCCGCCAGCACCACCAGTCCCAGCACGAGCAGGACGATGAACGTCATGCCGCCGGTTCCCCCTGAGCGCCGGCCCCGGGCATGGTCAGAGCTGGAAGTCGCTCCCGAGGTAGGAGGTCCGCACCTCGGGGTCGGCGGCGAAGTCCGCCGGGGTGCCGTCGAAGCGCACCCGGCCGTCGAACATGAGCACCACGCGGTCGGCGATGGCCAGGGTCTCCCTCACGCTGTGGTCGGTGAGGAGCACGCCCAGGCCGCGCCGGGCCCTGAGGTCGTGGATGAGGGTCTGGATCTCGCGGATCGACTTCGGGTCGACGCCGGTGAACGGCTCGTCGAGCAGCAGGAAGTCCGGGTCGATCGTGAGGCTGCGGGCGATCTCCAGGCGCCTCCGCTCGCCGCCGGAGAGCGTGTCGGCGCGGTGGTGCGCCAGGTGGCTGAGGTGGAACTCCTCGAGGAGGGCGTCGGCGCGCCGCTCCTGCTCGCGCCTCGTCAGCCTCTGGAACTCGAGGATCGCCATGAGGTTGTCGCGCACCGTCATGCGGCGGAAGGCGCTCGGCTCCTGCGCCAGGTAGCCGAGGCCGAGGCGCGCCCGCCGGTGCATGGGCAGCCGCGTGATGTCCTCGCCGCCGAGCCTGATGGTGCCGGAGTTGGGCCTCACGAACCCGACGATCATGTAGAAGCTCGTCGTCTTCCCCGCCCCGTTGGGGCCGAGCAGCGCGACGATCTCCCCGCGCCTGAGCTCGAGGTCGAGCGCGTCCACGACCTTGCGCCTGCCGTACCGCTTCGACAAGCCGCGGGCCGAGAGCACCTTGGCGGCGCCCTGCGCTCCGGACGCGCCCCGGGCGGCCGCGGCGGCGGGCGGTACCTCGCCAGCCCCGTCAGGCACGCTGTTCAGGGCGCTCATAGGGTCGCATGCTAGCACGGCGCCCCAGCGCCGCCTGGTGAGGCACCTCGCCGCAGCTCAGGCGTCGAGCAGGGCCACGAACGGGTCCTCGAGGGCCGTGCACACCCACCTGAGGAAGCGGGCGGCGGCGGCGCCGTCGATGAGCCGGTGGTCGTAGGTCAGGGCCAGCGGCATGACCGTGCGCGGCACGAACTGGCCGGCCTCCTCGTCCCACACGGGCTCGACCGCGGCGCGCGAGACGCCGAGGATCGCCACGTCCGGCGGGTTCACGATGGGCGTGAAGTTCGTGCCGCCGATGCCGCCCAGGTTCGAGACCGAGAAGTTGCCGCCCTGCATCTCCTCCAGGGTCAGCTTGCGCTCGCGCGCCTTCTCCGCCAGCTCGCCGAGCTCCTTGGCCAGCTCGACGATGCCCTTGCGGTCGACGTCCCTCACGACCGGCACCAGCAGCCCGGCGTCGGTGTCGACGGCGACCCCGACGTTCACGTAGCGCTTGCGCACGACCTCCTGCTTCTCGACGTCGATCGAGGAGTTGAAGTCGGGGAAGCGCCGCAGCGCCAGGCCTACGACCTTGAGGAGCACCGCCGTGGGGGTCAGCTTGGCGCCGACCTTGTCGGCCTCCCTCTGGTAGCGCTTGCGGAAGCGCTCGAGGTCGGTGACGTCGGCCCTGTCGAAGTGCGTGACCATGGGCACCGTCGCCCACGCCGTCGACATCGAGCGCACCGTGGCCTTGCGTATCCCGCTCATCGGCACGCGCTCGACCTCGCCCCAGCGGCTGAAGTCGGGCAGCGGCGGCGCGGCGGGCGCCCCCGCGGCGGGCCTGGCCTGGACGCCGGCGGCGGCCCGGCGCACGTCGTTCGCCGAGATGCGACCCAGCAGGCCGGTGCCCTGGACGGCCCGGATGTCTACGCCCAGCTCGCGCGCCAGGCGCCTCACCGACGGGGCGGCGGGGACGAGGTGCCGGCCGTCGCGGCCCGGCTCCGCGGCGGCGCCCTCCCCCGCCCCGGCCGGGCGCGGCGCGGCGGCGGGCTCGGCGGCGGCGGGCGCGCGCTCCTCGCGGTTCGGCGCCGGGGGCTGCGCGGGGACTGGCTGCTCGGCCGCCTGCGGCTCCGCCGCGGGCTCGGCGGGCTCCGCCGCCTCTGTCTCGGCCGGCTCGGCGGGCTCCGCCGGGGCCGCCGCCTCGGCTGACGCGCCCTCCTCGACCACCACGAGCACCGCGCCGATGGGGGCCTCGTCGCCCTCCTTGACGTTCACCTGCTTCACGACGCCGGAGGCGGTGGACGGCACCTCGACGACGGCCTTGTCGGTCTCCAGCTCGACGAGCGGCTGGTCCTTGTGGATCCTGTCGCCGGGCTTGACCAGCACGCTGACGACGGTGCCGGCCTCTATGCCCTCGCCGACATCGGGAAGCCTCACCTCGGTGGCCACTAGAGCTCCTCCACGCGGACGTCAGTCATGGTAGGGGTCGCCCTTGTCGGGGCTGATGCCCAGCGCGTCCCGCGCCCTCACGACGGCGCTGGCCTCGAGCTGACCCTCCTGCGCCAGGGCGTGGAGCGTGGCCAGCACGACGTGCCGCGCGTCGACCTCGAAGAAGTCGCGCAGCTCCGCCCTGGCCTCGCTGCGTCCGAAGCCGTCGGTGCCGAGGCTGACCATGGGCCGCGGCAGGTAGCGCGCCAGCACGTCGGGCAGCACCTTCATGTAGTCGCTGGCGGCGACGAGCGGGCCCTTCGTCCTCTCGAGCGCGCGGTAGACGTAGGGGCGCTCCGGCGGCTCGTCGGGATGGAGCCTGTTGCGGCGGTCGGTCTCGAGCGCGTCGCGGTAGAGCGCCTTGTACGAGGTGACGCTCCAGACGTCGGCGGCGACGTCGTAGTCGCGCTCGAGGATCTCCTGCGCCTCGAGCACGCAGTTCATGATGCTGCCCGACCCGAAGAGCTGGGCGCGCAGCTTCGCCCGCTTCTTGCCGCTGGGCCGGAACAGGTAGAGGCCCCGCAGGACGCCGTCGCGGAGCTCGTCGCGCGAGAGGTGCTCCGGCGCGCCCGGCTGCACGTAGTTCTCGTTGCCGATCGTCACGTAGTAGAAGACGTCGTCCTGCTCCTCGTACATGCGCCGGAAGCCCTCGTGGACGATGATCGCCAGCTCGTGGGCGAAGGCGGGGTCGTAGGCGAGGAGGTTCGGGACGGGCAGCGCGAGGACGTGGGAGTTGCCGTCCTGGTGCTGCAGGCCCTCGCCGGCGAGCGTGGTGCGGCCGGCCGTGCCGCCGAAGAGGAAGCCCTTGGCGCGGCTGTCGGCGGCGGCCCACACGAGGTCGCCGACGCGCTGCAGGCCGAACATCGAGTAGAAGAGGTAGAAGGGCACGGTCGTCACGCCGTAGTTGGCGTAGGCGGTGCCGGCCGCGATGAACGACGCCATCGAACCGGCCTCGGTGATGCCCTCCTCGAGGATCTGTCCGTCGCGCGACTCCTTGTAGTAGAGGAGGTTGGCGGAGTCGACCGGCTCGTAGAGCTGGCCGACCGGCGAGTAGATGCCGATCTGGCGGAACAGCGCCTCCATGCCGAAGGTGCGCG
The DNA here is from genome assembly GCA_036381035.1 of Trueperaceae bacterium. NCBI lineage: Bacteria > Thermotogati > Deinococcota > Deinococci > Trueperales > Trueperaceae > Trueperaceae bacterium. The sequence continues at coordinate 53,512 of DASVDQ010000012.1, forward strand.
CCTCGTCCGGCACGATCGGGACGATCAGCTTGCCCCAGCGCTCGTCCCTGACGAGCTTGCGGAGGAGGCTGACGGCGATCATCGTCGTGGACACGGCGCGGTCGCCGGACGGCTCGAGGAACTCCTCGAACAGGGCGAAGTCGGGGGCCGGCATCGGCGCGACGTCCACGACGCGCTCGGGGTGGAAGCCGCCGAGCTCGCGCCGGCGCTCCATGAGGTACCTGTGCTCGGGGCTGTCTGGGTCGAGCCGCAGGAACGGCTTGTTCTTGATCTCCTCGTCGCTGATGGGCAGGTTGAAGCGGTCGCGGAACGCCCTCATCTCGTTCTCGTCGAGCTTCTTCGCCTGGTGCGCGACGTTCTGCCCCTCGCCGGCCGAGCCCATGCCGTAGCCCTTGACGGTGCGCGCGATGATGACCGTCGGCTGGCCCTTGTGCTCCGTGGCGGCCTTGAACGCGGCGTAGATCTTCACGGGGTCGTGTCCGCCGCGGTTGAGCCGGTTGAAGTCCTCGTCGGTGAAGTCGGCGACCAACGCCTTGAGCTCCGGCGTGTTGAAGAAGCGCTCCTTGAGCTCGGGGCCGCCGAACGCCGCGTAGCGCTGCGACTCGCCGTCGACGAGCTCCTCGAACCGCTTGACGAGCACGCCGTCCTTGTCGCGCTTCAGGAGCTCGTCCCAGGCGCTGCCCCAGGCGACCTTGATGACGTTCCAGCCGGAGCCGCGGAAGATGCCCTCGAGCTCCTGGATGATCTGGCCGTTGCCGTAGACGGGTCCGTCGAGCCTCTGCAGGTTGGCGTTGACGACCCAGATGAGGTTGTCGAGCTTCGAGCGCGCGGCCACGCGGATCGCGCCGAGGGTCTCGGGCTCGTCCGTCTCGCCGTCGCCGATGAACGCCCACACCTTGCCGCTGCCCTTGGGGTAGAGCCCGCGGTCCTCGAGGTAGCGCCTGAAGCGCGCCTGGTAGATCGACATGATGGGCCCGAGGCCCATGGAGACCGTGGGGAAGCTCCAGAAGTGGGGCATCAGCCACGGGTGCGGGTACGAGGAGACGCCGGGCGGGTCGGCTAGCTCGCGGCGGAAGTTGAGGAGCTGCTCCTCGGTGATGCGTCCCTCGAGGTAGGCGCGGGCGTAGAAGCCCGGCGTGGCGTGGCCCTGGAAGTAGACGAGGTCGGCGTCAGGGCCCTTCTCGCGTCCGCGGAAGAAGTGGTTCTGGCCGACCTCGTAGAGGTTCGCCGCCGACGCGTACGTGGCGATGTGCCCGCCGATGCCGGGCGACTCGGTGTTCGCGTGGACGACCATCGCCATCGCGTTCCAGCGGATCATGTTCGTGATCCGCTTCTCGATCTCGAGGTCGCCCGGGTACTCGGGCTGCTGCTCGACGGGGATCGTGTTGACGTAGGTGGTGTCGGACTCGAACGGCAGCCTGACGCCGTGCCGCTCGGCGTGGGCCTCCAGGGCGTCGAGGATCTCCTGGACGCGCTCCGGCCCGCCGCTCGCCAGCACGTAGTCGAGCGACTCCAGCCACTCGCGCATCTCCAGGCTGTTGAGCTCGCGCAGCTCCGACGGCTCCAGCTGGGACCTGTCTAGGTCCAGTAGCTGGTCGAGTACGTCTGCCATCTCTCCGGTCCTCTCACCGCCTGGCGCGGTAGCGCGGGCAGGCGGGTCATCACGCGCCGAGGCTCGCTGCGGACGCCGCCACGGCGCGTCCGCGAGTCACTTGATGGTACCGCACGCTAGGCGCGCGGCCGGACCGCGGAGCGACCCGCGGTAGACGGTCTGGGACGCGCGGCGAGGCCCCGCAGGGGGTCCGCTCCGCGCCCCGGACCGCTGCGCGGTCAGGCGGGAGCGGCGAGGCGGCGCAGCAGCCCGCGCACCAGCGCCTCCGCCCGCGCGGCCGCCAGGCTCGTGAACGACCTGAAGTCGACCTCGGCGGCGTGGTCGGCGGTGTCGCTGATGCTCCGCACCACCACGAACGGCACGCCCCAGGCGGCGCAGACCTGGGCGCAGGCCGCGCCCTCCATCTCGGCGCAGACGGCCCCGAACGCGCGCCTGATGCGGTCGCCGACGACCGGGTCGGCGACGAACAGGTCGCCGGAGGCCACCCGGCCCTTGACGACCCGCACCCCTTCGAGGTCCCGCGCGGCCTCCTCGGCCAGGCCCACCAGCCGCGGGTCGCTGGCGAACGCCGTGCCCGTGCCGGGCACCTCGCCCGGGGCGTAGCCGAGGCCCGTGACGTCCACGTCGTGCTGGACGGCGTCGACGCCTATGACCACGTCGCCGACGCGCAGGTCGGGGTCGAGCGCCCCGGCCACGCCGGTGAACACGACGCCGCCCACGCCGAGGGAGACCAGGTACTGGGTGAGGGCCGCGGCGTTGACCTTGCCGATCCCGCACTGGGCGACGACTACGGAGGCGCCCTCGAGCAGGCCGCGCGCCACGCGGTACGGGCCCGCCGCCAGCTCCTCGGCGCCGGACAGGCCGGACGCCAGCCTGTCGACCTCCTCGGGCATGGCGCCCACCACCGCCACCGGCGCGGGCCCGCCGGAACGCGTCATGGTCTCCTCAGGGGCGCGGGGCGGCGTTGAACACGGAGCGCCCCAGGTAGGCCCCGATGAGCACGCCGACGGCGCCCAAGCCGCACATCAGCCAGTCGACCGGCTGGCCCTGCACCGCCTGCATGACCCCGAGCACCACGGCGAGCGTTACCCCGCCGACGGCCGCGGTGGTCATGGCGCGCGGGAGGCCGCGGCGCGAGAGGTAGAGCGTCGCGAAGTAGCCGTAGATCAGGAAGAAGCCGGCGCCGATGAGGCTGTTGGCCGTCGTCTTCTGGTCCGCCGGCACCGCCGCCTGGAGCGCGATGAAGAACACCGTCGCGAACATGTACGCGCCGGAGAACCGTCCGGGGAGGCGCTTGCGCTCCTCCGGCGAGTAGGTGCGCCTCTCCGCCGGCGCGCTCGCGGCGGCGCTCGTCCTGGCGGTCTCGCGCTGGCGTCGGCGCCGCTCCCGCAGCTCCTGGATCTTCTCGCGGCGGGCCGCCCTCTTCTTCTCCCTCTCGATCTCCGCCTTCCTGTCCATCTTGGCCTGGGCCCGCCTGAGCTGCCGGTTCATGCGGCCAGCATAACTGGCGCCTCGCCGCGTCCCGGCAGGCGCGTCCGCGGGCCTCTCTCCGCCGGTCGGCGCGTCCGCGGAGCTCGCGCCAGCGGGCGGCGCCCGGCCGCCGCGGGACCGTGATACCCTCGCCGGCGCCCATGACCGACGCGCTGCTCGCCGCGGTGGCCGCGGACCACGGCACGCCCACCTACGTCTACGACCTCGACGTCGTCACCGACCGCTTCCGCCGCGTGGAGCGCGCGTTCCCCGGCGCCAGGGTCCACTACGCCGTCAAGGCCAACGCCCTGGGCCCGCTGCTCGCGCACCTGGCCGCGCTCGGCGCCCGCGCCGAGGCCCTCACGCTGGGCGAGCTGGAGCGCGCCCTGCGCGCCGGCTTCGCCCCGCGGGACGTCGTGCTCGGCGGTCCGGGCCACACGCCGGAGCTCGCCGCGCGCGCCGGCGCCGTCGGCGTCGGTCTGGTGAGCCTCGACTCGCGCGGCGCCTGGGAGGTCTGGCGCGGCGCCGACGCGCCGGACACGCGCTTCGTCGTGCGCCTCAACCCCGGCTTCGACCCGCGCACCCACGAGCACCTCGCCACCGGCGCCGCAGGCTCGAAGTTCGGCGTGCCGCCGGCGGAGGCCGTGGCCGTGGCCGAGGAGGTCGCGTCCACCGGCAGGCTGGCCGGCTTCCACGTGCACGCCGGCTCGATGGTCTCCGACCCCGCGGTGGCGCGCCTCGTGGCGGCGGCTCTGGAGCCCCTCTACGAGCGCTTCGCCGGCCTCGACCTCGTGGACTTCGGCGGCGGGTTCGCCGTGCCCGGTCCCGACCTCGCGGCGTTCGCCGAGCCCCTGCTGGGGTTCGCCGAGAGGTTCGGCGTCCAGCCGATCGTGGAGCCGGGTCGCTACCTCGTCGCCGAGGCCGGCGTCCTGCTCACGCGCGTGCTGCACGTGAAGGAGGGCGGTCCGGTACGGCACGTGATCGCCGACGCCGGCATGGCCGACCTCCTCAGGCCGGCCCTCTACGGCGCCAGGCACCCCGTGCGGGTGGTGACGCCCGCGCACGAGGCGGCGGGCACGGGCGGCCAGGCGGCGGCCGGTCCCTCCGGCGGCGGGGCGACCCCGGTGGACGTCGACGGGCCGCTGTGCGAGAACGCCGACAGGCTGGCCAGGGACGTGACGCTGGAGGGGGTCGGCGCCGGGGCGCTGCTGGCCGTCGAGGTCGTCGGCGCCTACGGCTTCGCGATGGCCTCGAACTACGCCTCGAGCCTGCGGCCCGCCCAGGTCGTCGTGGCGGGCGGGCGGGCCACCCTGGCCTCGCGCCGCGAGGGGCCGGAGGACCTGTGGCGGCTCGAGGCGCCCGTGGCGGCGCCCGCCGCCGGCGCGGGGGCGCGCGAGACGCTGGGCCGGCTGCTCGACAGCATGGACTCGCCGGCGCGCGCCGCCGCGGCCCTCCTCACGTCGGCCGCCGACCACCTGCGGCCGCGCCTCGGCACCCTGGAGGACCTCTCCCGAGCGTTCGCCAACGAGCTCTACAGCCCGCTCATCGGCGTGGGCGCCGGGGCCGTCAGGGACGTCGACGAGCGGGTCACGGACCACGGCGAGGTCGCCCGGGCCACAGTGGGCACGCCGCAGGGCGACTTCCTGGTCACGCTGGCGCGGCGCGCGGACGGCGGCGGGCCGGTCCGCTGGCTCGTCACCGGCCTGGCGCGCGACCTGCCGGGCGCCTAGGGGCCTGCCGGACGCTCAGGGGCGTCTCGGAAGCCTAGAGGCGCGCCGGACGCCCATGGGCCTCGGCTACCGGACGATCTCCACGTCGAGGCGCACGGGCACCTCGCCGCCCTCGCGCGCCCTCAGCGTCCCGCGGAACCGGTACGGCCCGGGGATGGCGCCCTCCGGCGCGGTGATCTCGTACACGCTCCACAGCGCGTAGACGGTGCGCGGCGCGGCGGACATCCCGGACCCGCGCTCCGAGCTGCGCTCGGCGCGCACCAGGCGCAGCCCGAAGCTCCAGCCGTCTGGTACCCGCTCGACGTCCAGCGCGAACTGCCCCGAGAGGTCGCCGACCTCGGAGTCGTAGCCGCTCGGCACCCACAGGGCCGGCTGCAGGTCCGTCGGCTCCAGGTCGAGGTCGTCCAGCGCGTGGTCGAGCCGCACGTAGATCGTCTCGCCGCCGCGCAGGGTGGGCGTGCCGCCCGCCGCCGGGAAGGGGTTGCTGGCCGAGCTGCCCAGCGCCGCGGGCGCGCAGCCGCCCAGCGCGACCGCGACGGCCAGGGCCGCGGCGATAGGTGCGAGGTGACGCATGCCAGGAGGCTATCAGAAGCCGCCGCGCCGCTTGCCCTCCCGCGAAGACAGCTCCCTGATGCGCTCGAGGGCCTCGAGCCTGTGCTGCCTCATGGCCTGGTACACGGCGCCGGCGTCGCGCCAGCGGATGAGGCGCCACACGCGCCTCAGCACGTGCTCGCTGCCGCGCTGCACCGACCCGCAGCGGTGCACGCGGTGGAAGCGCCGGGAGACCTCGCGGAGCTCCAGGATCGTGTCGACGAGCATGCGGTTGGGGACGGCCTCGAAGAGGACGTCGTGGAACGCGTAGTAGTCGGCGCCGAAGGCGTCCGGGTCGCCGCCGTCGAGGTCGTCGCGCATGGCGTCGAGCAGCGAGCCCATGCGGGCGAGCTGGTCCTCCGAGACGAACGGCGTCGCGTCCCTGGCGGCGAGCGGCTCCAGCGCCAGCCTCAGCTCGTAGGCCCACACGCCCTGCTCCCACGGGAGCGTCGTGACCTCCACCCTGGTGTGCGGCTTGAGCTCGACCAGGCCCTCGGTCTCGAGCTGCCTCACGGCCTCGCGCACCGGTATGGGGCTGACCCCGAAGCGGCTGGCCACCTGCGAGAAGACTAGCCTGGTGCCGGGGCGTAGTCGTCCCTGCACTATCTCCTCACGCAGCGATTCGTAGACGTACTGCGCTTTGGTCCTCACTGGTCCCCCCGGACCCACCACGGCTGGACCCGGTAGGCCACGTGCCCCCGTGGTTCCTCTAGGCCGCGGTGTAACCCTTGGCGTTGGCGGATGCTAGCACCGCGGTAGCGCCTGGGTTAACGCTGTACGTCACCAGCGGTACAAAGCGTGCCATCATCGCGGCGACGCCGCGTAGCCGCCCGCGGCCACCGAGCCGGATGGACGATAGAGGACCCCGCCTGCCGCTGCCTGTCGCGATGAGCGACAGTCGCCTCCGCCTGCTGCGCGAGGTGCTGCTCAGCCGCGACAAGGGCGCCACCGCGGAGGAGCTCTCGGCGGCGCTGGGGGTCAGCCGCACCGCCGTCACCCAGCAGCTCGCCACGCTGGAGCGCGACGGGCTCGTGAGGAAGAGCGGCCGGCGCGCCACCGGCGGGCGTCCCAGCCGCACCTACGCCCTCACCGACGCCGGCCGCGAGACGTTCCCGCGACGCTACGCGCTCTTCGCCGCCTCGCTGCTGCGGCACGCCGGCGACCTCTTCGGCGAGGAGGGGCTGTCCGCCCTCCTGGAGCGCATGGCAGCCGAGGTGGCGGAGAACGCCAGGCCCCGCCTGGAGGGCAAGGTGGGCGGCGAGAGGAAGGCCGAGGTCGTGAGGATCCTCAACGAGCTCGGCTACGAGGCGGCCGTGACGGAGGACGGCGGCATCGAGGCCGTGAACTGCGTCTTCAGCCACGTCGCGCTGACCAGCCGCGCGGCCTGCCGCTTCGACGCCGTGCTGCTCGCCAGCCTCCTCGGCGAGGACGTCGCGCAGGTGTCTTGCCTGGCCGACGGCGAGGGCTGCTGTCGCTTCGACACGACCTGAGCCCAGGTCGGCGGGCGTGACCGCGAGCTCCCCCGCCATCGGCGCCGAACCCGCCCCCCGAGCTCGCGCCGCGTCGCCCGCGTCGCGCGCCCCGGCCGCGAACGTGTACGATGTGCCCTCGTGTAGGGGGAGTAGCCCCCCGGCTCGGCCGGGCGTCCGCCTCCGTCAGCACGGTCGCTAGTGGCGACCCGGGAGCGGATGACGTGTGAGTTCCCACGCAGGCAAGACCCTAACGGGAGGCTGTAGTGGATCTTCCGTTGTGGGCCTGGCTCGCCTTCGTGGCGGGCGTGCTGATCCTGTTGGCGCTCGACCTTGGCATCTTCCACCGCAAGGCGCACGTCGTGCGGGTCAGGGAGGCGGCGTTCTGGACGGCCGTGTGGGTCACGCTCTCGCTGGCGTTCGGCTACGTCATCAGCCGCTGGCTCGGCCCGCAGAAGGCCGTCGAGTACCTGACCGGCTACGTGCTCGAGTGGTCTCTGGCCGTCGACAACATCTTCGTCTTCGTCCTCGTCTTCAACTTCTTCCGCACCCCGTTCAAGTACCAGCAGCGCGCGCTGCTCTGGGGCGTGCTCGGCGCGCTGGCCATGCGCGGGATCATGATCGGCGTGGGCGTGACGCTGATCCAGACCTTCCACTGGGTCCTCTACGTCTTCGGCGCGTTCCTCCTGTTCACCGGCCTGCGCATGCTGCTGAGCAGGGACGACCAGGAGACCGACCTCTCCGCCAACCCCGCCCTCAAGCTCGCGCGGCGGTTCCTCAGGGTCTCGCCGGACTACGACGGGCAGAGGTTCTTCACGGTGGTGGACGGGGTGCGCATGGCGACGCCCCTGCTGCTGGTGCTCGTCGTCATCGACTTCGCCGACGTGATCTTCGCCGTCGACTCGATCCCCGCGATCTTCGCCGTCACCACCGACCCGTTCATCGTGTTCACGTCGAACGCCATGGCGGTCCTGGGCCTGCGCAGCATGTACTTCCTGCTCGCCAACATCGTGCACCGCTTCGCCTACCTGCAGGCGGGCCTGGCCGTGATCCTCAGCTACATCGGCGTGAAGATGCTCCTGCTCGACCTCGTGCACATCCCCACGGCCGTCTCGCTGGGCGTGGTCGTGGGCATCCTGGGCATCAGCATCCTCGCCTCTCTCCTCTTCGGCAAGCCGAACGAGGCGCTGCGGAGCCAGGTCGACGAGCGGGAGGCGGCGGCGGGGTAGCTACCTGGTCACGCTCGACGCGGTTCAGGCTCGTGACTGGCGGAGGCGGCGGCGGGCTAGCGCGCCGGTGCCGGCCCTCGGCGGCCCGCGCTCGCACCGCGAGCGTCACTGAAGGATGACGGCGCGTCACAATATAGTCTGACCTCGACTACAGCTCGGCTGGGGGTGGGTCGATGGGCTCTGCGGCAGAGACAGGGGTTCGAGCCGTCGTGGTACGGCTCGCGAGGGTGATCGTGCCGCTCGCGCTGGGCGCCGGACTGCTCTTCGTGGTCCCGACGTCGGGAGCACAACGGGAACCGTCGGCGCCTGACTCGACCGCCACCGCGGCCAAGCCGCCGAAGCTCAACGTGCTGCCCGCGAACGTCATCCTCAGGCTGACGGCGGACCCGTGGCGGAGCACATCGCCCGTCGCCTCGACAGTCACGCTGGTGGCCTGGGAGGGCCCAGTCGAGCGGAGCGAGGACGCGGCGGCCGAAGGGACCGAGCGGGCGCCCGAAGGCGCGGATGCCGACGGGACGACGCAGGTGCCAGACGGCCAGGCGTCGGCGAGCGTGGTGCCCCACTTCGCGCCGCCCCCGGTCCAGACGGTAGCGCTCTCGCTGCAGGTGCCCGGGAGGGCGTGCCCGGCGGCGGTCGCGGGCGGTCCCCTACCCGTCCGGCTCACCTGCTTCGACGTCACGGCCACACTGAACGGGTCGGCGCAACAAGCCAGCCAGGGCGAGAAGGCCGACGAGGCAGGTGACGCGACCTCTGAAGAGCGAGGGTCGGAGGGTGATGCCGAGAAGGCCGCTGCCTGGCAGCGCATCGTTGCTGTCTGGCGGGGCGTCCGCGGCCTCTGGAACGACTTCTGGAAGCACTTCTGGACCGTTCCCGTGGGCACCTTCGCCGGCTCCGTGGTCGTCTCCTCGGCAGGCGAGGACTCCACGATCCCTGTCACCGTGCAGGTGGAGCGTCCGCTCTCCCACCTCCTGCTCGTGGTCGCCCTCGGCGTCCTGGTGGCCTCGGCCGCGCTCGGTCTGATCCGCGACGGCATCCCGAGCCTCCGCTGGCGTCAGTGGCGCAGCCGGCTGCTGACGTGGGTCGACGACGCCTCCGAGTGGGCGACCTGGCCCGGCGACAAGGACCCTCTTGCAGCCCAGGACGAGGTCGATGCCCTCTGGATCGTGGTGGAGGCGCTCGAAGCGGCAGGGTTGGCACCTCCTGCGAGCGCGGCGGACTGGTCGACGCTGGAGGGCGAGTACAGGAAGGCTCTGCGAGCGAGGTCGCTGGGCCTCGAGGTCACGAGGCGAAGAAGAGCCGGTCTCGGCGATCCGCAGCTGCTCCGGGAGGCGTTCGTCCACCTCGTCGCGGGCGAGCTCCATAGGGCGGAGGTCGCGCTACAGCGGGCCGAGGTGCGGCGTCCCAGGGTGGCCCGGACGGCCTCGGAGTCCCGCGGTCGGCGTGTTCCTTGGAGCGCGATCTGGCTCGCCGTCCTCGCCGCGGCCACCGTGGTCGCGGTCGTGGTGGTCTCGCGGCCCGTCTCGGCGAGCCGGGACCTGGTCAGGACCGGCTCGGAGTGGTGGCTCATCGCGGTCGGGACGCTCGTCGTCGCTGCGATCGTGCTGCGGCTGCTCTGGCGAGTAGCGAGGGACTGGTGGCCGTCCGTCCGCCGCATGATCGCGGCCCGCGGCTACGGGTTGGCCCACGGGTTCGCCCGGCGGCTCACATGGCTGCTGAGCTTCGGCATCGCGACCCTAGTGATCGTCGCCGTCAACTACAAGCCCGGTGACGCCCCGTGGGGCACACGCCTGGACCTCTTGGTGGCGTTCATGTGGGGGATCACGGCGCATGGCCTGGTGGAAGGGCTTGCCGACTTCGGCAAGGTCTTCGGCGGCGGCTCGACAGCCGCGGGGAACGCGGGGGCCAAGGCCTAGGTCCCACAGGGTCCACCTGCGCGGGCCGGTCTCGGCCAGTCCACCCCGCCAGTGTCGCAGGCCCTCGCTAGTCCGTCACTTCCCGCGCCCGCAGCACGGTGTGGAACTGCCTCACGGCGCCGAGGTGGTAGGCGGAGTGGGTGACGGCCGCCATCACGACCTCGACGTGGGCTTGGCCCCAGTCCGCGTCCGCCTCGAGCAGGGCCACGACCTCCTCGTACGCCTCGCGCAGCCGGCGCCGCAGGTCGTCCCACGCGGGCGCGTCGACCTTGCTCACGACCCAGCTCTCCTTCCAGTCGACACGGCCCAGGGAACGACCCTTCAGCTCGGCCATGACGACGTCGAGGTAGAAGACCGTGTGGAAGGTATGCGCCGCGATCGTCGTGCCGCCGGGCACGATCGGCACGGACGCGTCCTCGGCCGACAGCCCCTCGAGCGAGGGGAACCAGCCGGTGCACCTGTCGAGGTAGACGTTGCCGCCCTTGTCGCGGCTCGGGAAGGTCTCCTCGAGCATCACGAAAGCCGTCTCCTTGAGGGACTCCAGCAGAGCCACGCGTCACTCCTTCACAGCCCGCGCTGGGGGTAGAGGGCCTCGCCGCGCGCGAGCATGGCGACGAAGTCGGCGATCTTCCTCCGCCGGCCAGCCTCGGTCTTGAGCTGGTGCAGGCGGAACGCCAGAGCGTACCGGTTCTGGGAGTTCAGCTTCTCGAAGGTCGCTCGTGCCCGCGGGTCCGCCCGGATCGCGGCCATGAGGTCCTCCGGGAGCTCCATGCCCTGCTGACCGGAGTAGGCGTTCTGCCAGCGGCCGTCGGCCTTGGCCGCCTCCACGTGCCTCAGGCCGTGCTCGGTCATGAGGCCGGCGGCCACGAGCCTCTCGACGTTCTGCACGTTGATCTTGCTCCAGACGCTCTTCGGGCGCCTAGGCGTGAAGCGTTGCAGGAAGCTCCTGTCGTCGTGGCCCTTGCGGATGCCGTCGATCCAGCCCCAGCAGAGAGCGGCGTCGATGGCCTCCTTCTGGGTCACGGAGGGTAACCCAGAGCCGACCTTGTGCATCTTCACCCAGACCTCGTCCGCGGTGGCGTGGTTCTCACGCAGCCACTCGTAGAACGCGGCGAAGTCGACGAACTCGCGGACCTTCGTGGGGTCGACCTTCACGGCGGGCACCGGCCCATAGTGCCACGCGTCCGCCGAACGTGTTCACGGAGCGTTCACGTTACGGCCCCCTGCGCTTCACCGCGCCGGACCTACCCTCCGAGCGTGGCCGGGCAGCCTGACGGCGCCCGGCGAACGGGAAGGAGCGAAGAGATGTTCCACGCGTTCGGACACGGCGCCGGGTTCGGCTTCGGCCTCGGGTTCCTCAACCTGCTCGGCACCATCCTGTTCATCGTGCTCATCGTCTACCTCGTCAAGTCCTTCGTGCGAGGCGGCTGGCGAGGCGGCCGGGGCCCCTACGGCGGCGAGCCCGGCTGGCGGCCCGGCTGGTGGGGCGGCCCCCCGGGGCGCTGGTCGGCGCAGGGCGAGAACAGCGGCGATGAGGCCATGCGCATCGCCCGCGACCGGCTGGCGTCCGGCGAGGTCACGCCGGAGCAGTACGAGGCCATCAAGCGCGGCCTGAGCAGCACCGAGGCGCCGTACGGCAGGCCCGACGGCGCGCTGGCCAAGGCCAGGGCACGCTTCGCCAGGGGCGAGATCTCCCTCGAGGAGTTCGAGGCCGTCAAGCGGGCCCTCCTGGCCTGAGGGCCGCACCGGGAGCGCCGCCCGCCGCAGCGCGGGCGGCGCCCTGCTTGCGGCCGGGGCGCACCCGGACGTGGGCGGCGCGCCCGCCCGCGCTGCGGCACAATGCCCCGAGGAGAGTTCGACATGGCCACAGGCACGGTCCTCATCGTCGAGGACGAGCGCACGCTCGTCGGGATCCTCACCGACTACCTGAGGCGGGAGGGCTTCCGCGTCGAGACCGCCTTCGACGGGACCAGGGGGCTGGAGCTGTGGCGCGCCGCCCGCCCCGACCTGATACTCCTCGACATCATGCTGCCTGGCATCGACGGCCTGGAGGTCGCCCGGCGGGTCCGCGCCGAGTCGGCGGTGCCGATCATCATGCTCACCGCCCGCGACGAAGAGGTCGACAAGCTGGTGGGGCTGGGGCTCGGCGCCGACGACTACGTGGTGAAGCCCTACAGCCCGCGCGAGGTAGTCGCCCGGGTGAAGGCGGTGCTGCGGCGGGCCGGCGGCGGCGTCGAGGCGCCGGAGACGTTCGCGGTAGGCCGGCTGACGGTCGACCTCGGGGCCTACGAGGCGCGCTGCGGCGACGAGGCGGTCAGCCTCACGGCCAGCGAGCTGCGCCTGCTCGCCGCCCTGGCGCGCGAGCCCGGCCGCGTGAGGCGGCGGGGCGAGCTGCTCGCGGCCGTCGGCGAGGGCGACGGCCTCGCCGACGAGCGGACCATCGACGCCCACGTGAAGAACCTGCGCCGCAAGCTCGGCGACTGCCGCGACCAGCTCGAGACGGTGCGACGCGTCGGCTACCGGCTGAGGACGGGCTAGTGCCCCTCGGCGGCGGACCGCGCGGCGCGCCGCACCGGCCCGGTCCGCCGTGGTCCGGCGGCTGGGCGACCGGCGAGGGCCACCGCTGGCGCGGCCCGCCGCGGCACCGACGCCACTGGGGCCTCCGCCGTCGCCTCACGTTCACCTACGCGTTCGTGGCGCTCGCGGCCGTCGCCCTCACGAGCTGGCTGACCCTGGGGGCCGTGTTCAGGGCCCAGGGCGAGCTGTTCGGGGCCGAGTGGATGCACGGCGGCCCGCCCTGGGAGCGCCTCGTCGCGCCCGACGAGGGCCGCGACGGCGCGGCCGCGCCCGGCCTCGACGGCGAGGACGTGCCGGACCTCAGGGAGGCGCGCGAGGCGTTCCGCGGCGTGGCCAGGACCGGCCTCCTGGCGGCCCTGCTGGCGTTCCTGGTCGCGACGTGGGTGGCGGGTGCGGTGACGCGGCGCCTCACGCGTCCCCTGCTCGCGCTCGAGGGCGGGGCCAGGCGCCTCGCGGCCGGAGAGCGCGGGATGAGGTTGGCGCTGCCGCCGTCGCGCGACGAGCTGCGCAACCTCACCGAGGCGTTCAACTCGCTGGTGAGCGGGCTCGAGCGCCAGGAGAGCTGGCGGCGCGGGGTGGTGGCCGACATCGCCCACGACCTGCGCACGCCGCTCTCCGTCCTGAGGAGCGAGATCGAGGCCATGCAGGACGGCGTCAGGCCCCTCGACGAGGAGGGCCTGGCGAGGCTGCACCAGGAGGTGATGCGCCTGACGCGCCTCGTCGAGGACCTGCGGACGCTCTCCGTCGCCGAGGCGGGAGGCCTGGGCCTGGAGCGCGAGCCGATCGACGTCGCGGCGTTCCTCGGTCGCGTGGTGGACGGCTTCGCGAGCCGCGCCGGCTCGGCGGGCGTCGAGCTGCGCCTGGGCCGCGTGGCCGAGGGCCTGGAGGTGGAGGCGGACCCCGCGGCGCTCGCGCGCGTCCTCGACAACCTCGTCGACAACGCTCTGCGCTACGCCGCGCCCGGGGCGGTCGAGCTGGGCGCGCGGTCCGCGGGCGGCGAGGTGCTGATCACCGTGCGCGACCATGGACCCGGCCTGCCCGAGGGGGAGGCAGACCGCCTGTTCGAGCGCTTCTACCGCGGCGACCCGTCGCGGGCCAGGCAGGAAGGAGGCGGCTCGGGCCTGGGCCTCTCGATCGCGAAGGCTCTCGTGGAGGCGCACGGCGGCCGGCTGGAGGCCCGCGACCACCCGGAGGGCGGCGCGGAGTTCACGGTCGTGCTGCCCGCGCCAGCCTAGAAGTCGAGCTTCTCGTTCTCGCCCAGCCGGTCGCTGCGCCCCGTTACGGCCGCCGTGACGAGGTCGAAGAGCTGACGCACCTTGCCGGAGCTGCCGTCCCAGTACTCTGCCCGCTCCGGCTCGACGTGCAGCAGCACGAGGTCGGGGTCGTCTGGTCCGGCGAAGAACGCCTCGTTGAGCGGGTTCCACAGCTCGCGCTCCAGCTCGTCGTCGTCGACGATCCGCGCCTTGCCGGCCACCGAGACGAAGACGTTCTTGTCGGCATCGGCGTAGCTCACGTTCACGTCCTCGCGCCCCTCGACCTGCCGCGACTTCGCGGAGGACCGCGCCGTGAGGAACCAGAGGCCGTCCTCCCTGCCCTCGCGCTGGGTGTACATGGGCCGGCTGTAGAGCCTGCCGTCGTCGCCGATCGTCGTGAGCATCGCGATCTTGACGTCCTTGACCTTGTCCCAGAGCTCGGCGCGCATCTCCGCTGGCGTGGCCATGTCGCTCTCCTCTCGCCCGCTCGCGCCCTCGGGCGCGTGACCAAGGGATAGCGCGCCGGCGTGAAAGCGGGGTCGGCGGAGGCTGAGGGCCGTGGCCCTCCGGCGGCAGGCCGCGGGCGCCCCGACCGGGCGGGGATCCGCGCCGCCGACGGCCGAGCGGCGTCGCAGGGAGCGAACGGCGGCACGGCGATGTGATACTGCGTGGCCATGCGCCCGCACGGCATGCCACCCGACTCGCCGCGTGAGCGGGCGACGGCCGGGCCGAGCGTGGACGAGGAGCGCTTCGACGTCGTCGTCGTGGGGGCCGGGCAGGCGGGCCTGGCGATGGGCTACCACCTGCAGCGGCTCGGCCTCCGCTTCGTCGTCCTCGAGAGGAACGCCGAGGTCGGGGCGAGCTGGCGGCAGCGGTGGGACTCGCTGAGGCTCTTCACGCCCGCGCGCTACGACGCGCTGCCCGGCCTGCCGTTCCCTCTCGCGCCCGAGTCGTACCCGGGCAAGGACGACGTCGCCGACTACCTGCGTCGGTACGCCGAGGTCTTCGACATCCCGGTCAGGACGAACACCGCCGTGACCCGGCTCGAGCCGGAGGGCGCCGGCTTCCGCCTCCAGACGGACGGGCCCGCGGTCCACGCCCACCAGGTCGTCGTGGCCACGGGGCCCTTCCAGCGGCCCGCGGTGCCGCCGTTCGCCGCGGGCCTCGACGACGCGGTCACGCAGCTGCACAGCGCGGAGTACCGCGGTCCCGAGGCGCTCCCGGACGGGGAGGTGCTGGTCGTGGGAGGCGGCAACTCGGGCGTGCAGATCGCCGTCGAGCTCGCCGCCACGCGCCGCGTTCACCTGTCCAGGTCGCGTCCCCTGCCGACGGTGCCGGCCCGCGTCCTCGGGAGGAGCCTCTTCTGGTGGCTCGAGACCCTGGGCCTCACCAGCGTGCCGGCCGACTCCGCGCTGGGCCGGCGGATGCGGCGCCACGACGACGTCGTCATCGGCACACGTACTCGCGACCTGGTCCGCGCGGGCGCCGTCGTTCCCCGGCCGCGGGCGGTGAGCGCGCGGGGCGACAGGGTCGCCTTCGCCGACGGCTCGCACCTGCCCGTCCGGACGGTCATGTGGGCGACGGGGTACCGGCCCGACTTCTCTTGGGTCCGCGCGCCGGTGCTGGACCCGCGAGGTGAGCCGGTGCACCGCCGCGGCGTGACCGCGGTCCCGGGCCTCTACTTCCTGGGGCTGCGGTGGCAGCACACGACCGGGTCGGCGCTCCTCGGCTGGGTGGACCGTGACGCCGCGTTCCTCGCCCAGGAGATCGCGAGGCGGAGCGCGGGACGCACCGACTAGCGACCGCGTCCGGCTCCGCCATGCGCCCACACCCGCGTCGGACGGCCGCACGCGAGGCCGACCTCTCTACATGCCTTGACAGGAATATTCATTGTCGAGTATACAGATAGGAGGGAGGGCCCCCGAGTCCCATGGAAGGAGACGGAGCTCAGACGACCGCGGCGGCGAGAGCGCGCATGCTGGCGACGCTGCGGGCCATCGCCGAGCCGAACCGGATGAGGATCGTCGAGCTGCTCAAGGCCGGACCCCTCAGCGTGGGCGAGATCGCCGAGAGGCTAGGCATGAGGCAGCCGCAGGCATCCAAGCACCTCAAGGTCCTCGGCGACAGCGGGGTAGTGACCGTGAGGGCCGAGGCGAACAGGCGCATCTACTCCCTCAGCGCGGTCGCGTTCAGGACGCTGGAGGGCTGGCTCGAGACCTTCCGCTGGACGATGGAACAGCGGTTCGACGACCTCGACGCCTACCTGCGGAGGCTGCAGCGCGGCGAGGCGCGAGACGAGGACTAGGAGGAACGACATGGCGACGGGCAAGACCGAGCACCGGATAGAAGGCGACAACGTGCTGGTCCTGGAGCGCGTGTTCGACGCGCCGCGAGAGCTGGTGTTCAGGATGTTCGGCGACTCCGAGCACCTGAAGCACTGGTGGGGCCCGCGCGGCTGGGAGCTCCCCGTCTCCAGGCTCGACTTCCGCCCGGGCGGCTCCTGGCACTACTGCATGAAGTGCGTCGACGAGAACCAGGGCGAGTTCTACGGCGCGGAGTCGTGGGGGAAGATGTACTACCAGGAGATCGACGAGCCGAACCGGATCGTCCTCACCGACTACTTCTCCGACGCCGAGGGGAACATCGACTCCTCGCTGCCCGCCTCGAACTCGGTCTGGGAGTTCATCGACCTGGGCGGCAAGACCAAGCTGGTGAGCCGCACGACCTACGCCTCGCCCGAGGCGCTCCAGACCGTCCTCGACATGGGCATGCTGCAGGGCATCAGCGAGACCTGGGACCGCCTCGAGGAGCACGTGGCCCTGGCCGCCTGAGCCAGGAGCGAAGGGTTCCGGCCCTGCAGGGCCGGGTCCGTCGAGGACCGCAGCGTGGCCGGCGTGCAGCGCGCCGGCCCCGACCCTTCCCGTGGGTAGCCGTCCGGGCCGCGGTCAGCGCGGCCTGCGCCGGCGTCGTCCCGTCACTCGGCCGGCAGCGCGAACGAGACCAGGACCGCGCCGCCGCGCTGCGAGCGCGTGGCCGCGGCGCCGCTGGCCACGGCGACGTACTGGCGACCGTCGACCTCGTAGGTCATCGGCGGGGCCGTGATCGGGGCGCCCACCTGGAACGACCAGAGCAGCTCGCCCGTGGCGGAGTCGTAGGCGTTGAAGGTCCCGTTGGACTCGCCGGAGAACACGACGCCGCCCGCCGTGGCGAGGGTCCCGCCCGTGACGGGCTCGTCCGTCTCCACCTGCCAGACGGTCCGCCCGCCGCCGTACAGGTCCAGCGCCGTGACCGTGCCCCGCTCCTCGCCCGCCACGCCCTCCGAGGTCATCTCGAGCAGGTAGGGCGCCCCCGGGACCGGGGTCGCCGTGCGGACCTCCGGCTCGTCGATGGCCTCCACGTACAGGTAGCCGGTCGTGGGGTCGAACGAGAGCGCCGTGACGCCCACGCCGCCCCCGCCGCCCGGGGCGGCTCTCGTGCCCTCCGCGCTGCCGCGCGAGTACATGTTCTCCTGGCGCACCACGGGCTCGCTCTGGACGAGCACCTCGCCCGTCTCCCTGTTCAGGACGTAGCAGAAACCCGACTTGCCGCAGCTCGCCAGGGCCGGTACCGTCTCGCCCTCGAGCTGGAGGTCGAAGAGGACGTTCTGCGTGGTCATGTCGTAGATGCCGTGAGGGGACTCCTGGAAGAACCACACCAGCTCGCCCGTGTCGAGGGAGAGGGCGGCGATGCCGTTCGAGTAGAGGTTGTCCCCGGGACGCATCAGGTCGATGTGTCCCGGCGCCGGGTTCCCGGTCGAGACGAACAGGAGACGGCGCTCGACGTCGACGGTGGGGATCTGCCAGGGCGAGGCGGAGCCGGCGGCCCACCCGAGGCCGTAGCGCTCGCTGAGCTCGCGCTCGGCCGCCAGGTCGCGGTCGAGCGGTGCCCCGCCGTACGCGGTCTCGACGAAGTCCCCGGTCCAGTCGCCCTCACGCGTCGTGTACCAGCGCCAGACCTCGTCGCCCGTCTCGGCGTCGAGGGCCGCCACGAACGCCCGTCGGCCGAGGTTCGCGAGGATCCACGCCTCACCGGGGTCCTCGCCCCTGGCGACGGCGTCCGCGAGCAGGTCGGGGTCTACCGCGTTCACCTCGAAGCGCGTCGCCGTGACCACGACCTTGCCGTCGTAGACCAGGGGTGCCCAGCGGAAGTTGTACGGCATGGGCGCGGGCGCCTCCGCGCCCTCCGGCACGAGGCGGCCGGCGTCGAAGGGCGGCACCTTGACGTCCCAGACGACCTCGCCGGTCTCCTGGTCCAGCGCGATCACGCGCTCGTCCTCGGTGGCGACGTAGACCTTCCCGTAGCCGACGGCGGGCCCGCGGTTGCGCTCGCCGCTCACCTCGCGGGACATCTCGTGGTCGTAGCGCCACAGCTCGACGCCGGTGGCGGCGTCCAAGGCCGAGACGTCGCTCCCGGCCGACGTCACGTAGAGGACGCCGTCGACGACCAAGGGGTGCGTCTGCGTGATGCCGGGAGCCCCCATCTGGTAGATCCACGCCGGGGCGAGCCGCGAGACGCTCTGGCGGTCGATCTGGTCCAGGGTGGAGAAGCGCTGCCCGCCGAGGTCGCCGCCGTAGGTCAGCCAGTTGTGCGGCTCCTGGGCGGCGGCCTCGAGCCGGTCGTCGTCGACGAGGCCGGGTGTCTGCGCCAAGGCGAACCACGCCAGCGAGAGGACCAGACCAGAGCCGATAACCATAGCCCTCCGACTGCCCATGCGCAACACCTCCTTGGCGCGAACGAGGACGCGGGAAGACCACGACGTGACGCGAGTTGCGGGGATGCTAGCGCCGCCGCCGGCCGGCGACCGTCCCACGGAACCGAGGCGCTGCTCCCGTCCCACGGGGCGACGTCGGGCGGCGCGCTCGGCGACCGGCGCCTCTGGCGCGGGCCCCTCTCGGGGGCGAGTACTTCATCGCGCCCGCCGCGCGAGGGCGGGTAACGTCCGGCCATGCGCACTCGGAGCGGCGTCGTGCTCCTCGACCGCGACCGCGTCTGCCTGATCCAGCGTGTCAGGGACGGGAGGACCTACTTCTCGTTCCCAGGGGGCGGCGTCGAGCCGGGCGAGACCCCGGAGCAGGCGGCGGCCAGGGAGGCGCTCGAGGAGCTGGGCGTCGAGGTGGTGCTCGAGCGGCTGGTCGCCGACCTCCACCTCCGCGGGCGCAGGCAGTACTACTACCTGGCGCGGATCGTCGGCGGACGCTTCGGCAGCGGCCAGGGCGAGGAGATGTCGAGCGCCGTCGACTCGGAGCGCGGCAGCTACACGCCCGTGTGGGTGACGCTCGAGCACGCCAGGCACGCCGACGTGAGGCCGCGCGAGCTGTCCCGCGCGCTCCTCAGCGGGTCGCTGGCGAGCGGCCGGGTCCTCCGCGGCGGTAGGGTGTGAGCGCCTTGCTGTTCGTCGTCGTGGTCGACCTGGCGTTCGTGGGCGCCAGCGTCTACCTGATCGCCGAGGACCACCTGCTGCCCGGGCTCGTGATGATGCTGATGAGCATGGTCGCCACCGGCCTGCTGGTCGTGCGGCTCGTGGCGCGGGCTCCGGTGGCGCGCGAGCGCCGGACCGGGGCGCCGCTGTTCACGCCGAGCCGGCTGCAGCCCGAGGTGGTGGCCCTCGAGCCGGAGCTCGAGGACACGATCGCCGCGCTGGCCAGGGAGAACAAGATCGCGGCGGTCAAGCGCGTGATCGAGCTGACCGGCGCGAGTCTCAGGACGGCCAAGGACTACGTCGAGGGCCTGTCGCGGGGCCGTTGACGGCGGCCTCGCGCGCCGCCCTGCCTACTCCAGGGCGATGAGGTCGTCGAACTCGGAGTCGACATCGGGGTTCGCCCGCGCCACCTCGCTGCCGCGCGTCGCCCAGGCCGGGAACGGGAACGTCACCAGCAGCGGCACGGGCAGGTCGGGCTGGTGCACGATCATCGAGCCGGGGCTGAGGATGCCGGCGCGCTCCTGCATGGTGCTCGGCAGGAACCGGTACTCGGGCCGTGCGGCCTCGGCCATGTCGAGGCGGCCCACGACGCGGATCGCGGCGTTGCTGACCACGCGCCGCTCGACCTCGCTGGCCGTCTGCTGCGCTCCGATGAGGATGACCCCGAGGCTGCGCCCGCGCTCGGCGATGTCGAGGAGCGTCTCCTTGATCGGGCTCTCCTCCTGGGCCGGCGCGTACTTGTTCAGCTCGTCGAGCACGACGTAGACGGTCCCGGGGCTGCGCCCGGCCGCCTCGCGCTTCTCGAACACGTCCCGCAGCACCACGCCCACCACGAACGCCTGCGCGACGCTGTGCAGGTCGTGGATGTCGACGACGTGCACCATGTCGCTGCTGGCCAGCGGGTCGAGGCGCGCCCTCTCGAGCTCACGCGGCGGCAGGTCGCCGCGCACGAGGTGCCTGACGTGCCTCACGGCCCCGCGGAAGCGGCGGACGAAGGCGTGGACCGTACCCAGCTGGTGGCTGCCCGCCCAGTGACCCGCACGCAGGAGCTCCCCGACGTGGTCGGCAAGCTCGTCGAGCGTCTCGATCCTCACCCGGCCGTCGGCCTCCAGGCCCTCCACGGTGCCGCGCGCCGCTTCCCCGTCCCACTCGCCGCCCGCGTCGCCGGGCGGCAGGAACACGTGCGGCCCCTCCTGGCCCGCGGTGAGGCGCTTGAGGCGCTCCGCGACCTCCTCCGTGAGGAACTGGACCATCTGGCTGCCCGGGTCGAGGGCGAAGAGGTAGGGCAGCATGCCCTGCCGGCAGAACTCGAGGAGCGACCAGGCGTAGGGCGTGGCGGTGGCGCCGGCCGGCGCCTGGCAGGCGAGGCGCTCGGCGCCGGCCAGGCCGGGCCGGGGCGGGAGACGGCAGGCGACGCGCTCGAACGGCCCGGCGGGCAGCCCCAGCAGGTCGTAGCGCGACGCCAAGGCCAGACCGGCCTCCTCGCAGTAAGCCTTCTCGTCCTCGGCGCAGCGGGCGTTGGGCTTGTCGAGGAACAGGAGGTCGTTGCCCTTGACGTTGAAGACCACGGCCTTGACGTCCTGGCGGTTCCGCGCCACGTACTGACCGTCCGGCCGTCGCGCGTTGAGGACGCTGTAGAGCAGCCACGTCGCGAAGCTCGTCTTCGTGGCCACGCCCGAGACCCCGCTGATGTTCACGTGGCCGCCCGCGACCCCGCTGAGGAAGTCGTAGTTCACGTACGCCGGCTGGCCGTTGCGCAGCACGCCCACGGGCAGGGCGGCGTCCCTCATGCGGTCGACGTAGAGCGCCCGCGCCAGGTCCTCGCCCAGCGCGAGCCTGACCGGCGCGCCCGGCCGCGGCGGCCTGAGGACGTCGGGGGCGAAGCGCAGCACGCGCGCGTGCGCCATGAGGATGCGGCGCCCGTAGCTCGCGCCTTGCTCGAGCAGCTCGGTGTCGCCGGGGAACGTGAGCCCCTCGACGCTGTCGATGAGGTCGTCGACGACCGCGTACACGGTCACGGGACGGGCCTCGTTGAAGGGGTTGAAGACGTCGACGGCCACGAGCTCGTCGAGCTGCACGCGCGCCCGCTCCTCGAGCTTGAACCAGAACTCGAGCGGCCGGCTGCGGTCGTTGGCGAGGACGATGCCGACGTTCACGCCGCCAGCGCCCCCCGCAGCGCGCCGAGCAGCAGCTCGCGGTCGCCGAACGTCCGCCTGAGGTCGCTCTCGAGGTTCTTGACGATGAGGAGCTGCTGCGGCGCCCGCGCGTCGTGGTGGTAGTCGGCGCTGTAGCGGGGCAGGGTCGCGGCGCTCCAGTCGGCGAGGGCGCGGGCCTCGTCGCGCGACAGCGCGCTGTTGGCCTGCACCCGCACGAGGCCCTGGCGGGGGTCCACGCCTCTGGCCGGCGGCCGCGGGCGGATCACCCACTCGAGCCTGTCGCCCAGGCTGCGGTCGCCCGCCCTCACCAAGTAGACCGGCGTCCTCTGGCCCGGCTCGAGCGCGTCCAGCACCGCGTGGTGCGAGCCGGGCAGGCGCTCGCGGCGCGTGGTCTTCACGTAGCCGAGCACGTTCTGGAACGAGCCCGAGCGCTTGAGCGGCCCGTCCTCGACGACGAGGTCGGTGGGGTGGTCCTCCGCGAGCCGCTCGGCGAGACGCGCCTCCTCGCGGAGCATCAGGCGCTGGGCGAACGCAGCGAGGCTCTGGTCTCCCCCGCCCGCGAAGCGCGGCGCGTACGTCAGCCCGTACTGCGGCAGCGAGACCGGTTCCACGTCGCCGCTGTCCTCGCCCGCGACGATCACGTAGCGCAGTGCCGGGCGCGGCGCGGGCGGCTCGACCCGCGTGCCGAGCCGGCTGGTGACGCTGCCCACCCCCATGACGACGAAGAGGCAGGGGCGTTCGTCGAGGGTCCCGGCCGCGTCGTGGCGCCGGGCGCCGTCGACGAAGTGGACGGTCCGCGCCTCCACCCGCCCCGGCGAGAGGGGACGCCACTCGCCCTCGGGCACCTCGAACTCCAGGTCGAGGTGGGCGTCGCCCTCCGCGTCAGGCTCCTGGTCGAACTCGGTGACGGTGTAGAGCGTGTCGGGGTCCCAGGGGTGCAGTCTGAAGCGGCCGGTCACGGCGCCATCCTAGCGCCGCCGCGAGTCCCGGTGACTGATATTTTGAGGCACGCCGCGTTAGCCTGTGGCGATGCGCGTCCTCCACACCGGCGACTGGCACGCGGGCAAGACGCTCTACGGCTTCGACCGCACGCCCGAGATACGCGCCGCGCTCGAGGAGAGCCTGGAGGTCGGGCTGGAGCACGGCGCCCAGGCCGTGCTCGTCGCCGGCGACCTGTTCCACACCCGCAACCCCGGCGCCGAGGCCGAGGAGGCCGTCTACGACTTCTTCCGGCGCGCCGCCCAGGCCGGCCTGCCGGTGGTGGCCGTCGCGGGCAACCACGACAGCCCGCGCCGTCTCGATGCCGTCGCCGGGTTCATGCGCACCAAGGACATCCACATCGTCGGTCGTCCGCGCAAGCCGCGCGAGGGCGGGGTCGTGACCATCGACGTCGCGGGCGAGCGCATGCTCGTCGCCTGCCTGCCCTTCGTGAGCGAGCGCGTGCTGCTCTCCAGCGACGAGCTCTTCGCCGAGGAGGGCGCCTCCGGCCTGGGCACCTACCAGGAGCGGGTCCAGCGGCTCATGCACGCCTACACCCAGGAGTTCCGCAACGACACGATCAACGTGATGCTCATGCACGGCACGATGGACGGCGCGCGACTCTCGGGCAGCGAGTACCAGTTCCACAGCGGGCGCGACTACGCGATCGACCCCAACCACGTGCCCGACTCGGTCTCCTACCTCGCGATGGGCCACGTGCACATGCCGCAGGCCGTGTGGGGCTACCCGGAGGACAGGGCGCGGTACTGCGGCAGCCTCGTGCAGCTCGACTTCGGCGAGGCCGGCGACGAGAAGCGCGCCCACGTCGTCGAGCTGAAGCCCGGCGTACCCGCCCGCACGGTCGCCGCCGTGCCCCTGCGCTGCGGACGGGAGCTCCGCCAGGAACGCCTCACGCTGGCCGAGCTCGAGGCGCGAAGCCGCGAGCTGCGCGCGTTCGCGGGGCACCTCAAGCTGGTCCTGCGGCTCGAGAAGCACGACCCCACCGTCCGCGAGCGCGTGCGGCGCGACCTCCCGAACGCCCGCATCGTCCAGGTGGAGGTGCCGCGCACGCCCGTCGAGGGCGTGGCCCGCGACGCCGCCGCCCGCAGCCTGCGCGACAACTTCGAGGCGTTCTGGCGCGAGGGGCACGACGGCACGCTCGACGAGGCCGTGATGCGCAAGTTCGACGAGCTCTACGCCAAGGTCGACGCCGAGGAGGTGTCGGCGTGAGGCCGCTGCGGCTGCGCCTCAGGAACTTCGGCTGCTTCCGCGGCGAGCACGACGTGGACTTCACCGGCCTGAACGGCGACCTGTTCGCGATCGCCGGCCCCACGGGCAGCGGCAAGAGCACCGTCCTCGACGCGCTGACCTGGGCGCTCTACGGCCAGACGCCCCGCCTGGGCAAGCACCTCAACGAGCACATCTTCTCGCCGGGCGAGTCGGAGCTGTCGGTCGTCGTCGAGTTCGCGGCGGGGGGCGACGAGTACCGCGCCACGCGTTCGCTGCGCAGGCGCCGGTCGGGGATCTCGTCCGCCGCGAAGCTCGAGCGACGCGCCGAGGACGGCCGCTGGCTCAACGTGCCGGAGACCGACAGGATCGCGGACTACGAGAGGGCCCTCGCCCGCGCCGTCGGGCTCGACTACGACGGCTACGTGCGCGCGGTGATGCTCCCGCAGGGCGCGTTCGACGAGTTCCTGCGCGGCAACGACGCCGAGCGCCGCGAGGTGATCAAGGCCCTGCTGCGCGCCTACACGATCGAGCGCATGCGCGAGCTGGCGTCGCGCGAGAGGGACGACGCGAAGGAGCTCCTCGGGCAGGCGCGCGCCCGCCTCGACACCGAGTACGAGGGGGTCACGCGGGAGCGCGAGGCCGAGCTGGAGGGGCGCGTGCGCCAGCTCGAGCGCGACCTCGCGGCGCTGCGCCTCGAGCAGCGGGAGGTGCAGGAGCGGCTCGAGGGGCTGGCGGAGCTGGAGCGCCTGGACCGCGAGCTGAAGGCCGCCGCGGCCGAGCTCGCCCGGCTCGACGCCGAGGAGCCCGCGGTGGAGGAGGCGCGGTCCGCCCTGGAGCGCGCCGACGCGGCCGAGGCCCTCGCGCCCGTGATCGACGCGTTCAGGAAGCGTGAGCGCGAGCTGGCCGAGGCCACGCGGGCCGTCGCCGACCTGCGCGAGAGGGTGAGGCAGGAGGAAGGTCGGCTCGCGGCTGCCAAGCAGCGGCAGGAGGAGGCGGCGGCCGAGCGCGCGGAGAGAGGTGACGAGCTCACGCGGCGCGCCGAAGCGCTCGAGGCGGGCAGGCGCGACGCCACGCTGCTCAGGAGGTACGGCGGCAAGCTCGACATGGCCGGGCGGGCGGACGGCGGCGACTTCGACGAGGAGCGGCTCGCCGACCTGGTGGAGAAGCGGGCGCGCCTCCCCGCGCTGGCGCGGGCCGCTAGCGCCGCGGAGTCCGCCGAGAAGGAGCTCGGGGAGAGACGGGCCGCGCTGGAGCGCCGCCGCGCCGGCCTGGAGAGCCAGCGCGGGGAGCTGGCCGCCCTCGTCGAGAAGGGCAAGCGGAAGCGCCAGGAGCTCGACGCGGCGAGGGACGAACTGGAGCGCGCCCGGGTGGAGCACCAGGCGGCGGCGCTGCGCGCCCACCTCCACGTGGGCGAACCGTGCCCGGTGTGCTTGGGCGTCGTCGAGAGCCTGCCGGAGGCGGGCGCGCCGGTCGACCTGGAAGCACTGAGGGCGCGCGTCGAGCGGGCGCAGGCCGAGGTGGACTCGCTCCGCGACGACTACACGGCCGCGTCGCAGCGGATCGTGAGCGAGGAGAAGGCCGTCGCCGAGCTGGCCAGGGAGGTCGAGCAGAAGCACGCGCCGCGCGCCGCCCAGACCGCGCGCGAGCTGCGCGAGGAGCTGGCCGGCTTCGCCGGGCACGGCGGCACGGCGGGGGCCGTCACCGCGGACGTGACCGCTCGGGCCGACCTGGAGCTGGCCCGCCTGGCGCGGCGGATCACGGCGCTGACCGGCGGGCGCGACTTCGACGCGCTGTTGGCCGAGACGAACGCGGCCCTGAGACGTCTCGACGAGGCCGTGGAGGCGGCCGGGCGGCGGCTCGTCGAGGCCGAGAAGGACCTCGCCGCCGCGCGCGCGACCCTCGAGGCGACCGAGCAGCAGGAGGCGCGGGCGCGTGAGGCCCAGACCGAGGCACAGGCCGCGCTCGAGGCGGCCCTGTCGCGGTCGCGGTTCGACGCGCTCGCGTCCGTGGAGGCCGCGACCCTCACGGCGGAGGCGGCGAGCCGCCTCAGGGAGCGCCTCGAGCGTCACGCCGAGCGGCGCGCCGCGGCCGAGGCCAAGAGGTCCGCCGCCGAGGTCGGGCTCGCCGGCCGGACGTACGACCCCGAGGAGCACGGGACCCTGCGTGAACACGCCGAGACGCTGCGGGGCCGCATCGACGAGGCCAACAACCAGCTGGGGATGGCGGGGAAGGAGCTGGAGACCCTGCGACGGCGCCTGATCGACCTCGCCGAGCTGAGGGAGCGGGCCGCGGAGCTGGAGTCCCGCTACGCCGTGCTGCACGGCCTCGAGCAGTCGCTGCGGTCGCACCAGTTCGAGGCGTACGTGCTGGGCCACGCGCTGGCCGACCTGGCCGCGAACGCCAGCGTGATCATCAACGAGCTCACCGACGGCCGCTACGAGCTCGACTACGACGGCGAGTTCTACGTCCGCGACACCTGGATGGACCCGCATCGCCGCACGGTGAAGACGCTCTCCGGCGGCGAGAGCTTCATCGTCAGCCTCGCCCTGGCGCTGGCGCTGGCCGACTCGGTGGCCGGCCAGCAGAGGCTGGGCTCCCTGTTCCTGGACGAGGGCTTCGGCACCCTCGACCCCGAGGCGCTCGACAGCGTCACCGAGGTGCTCACGAACCTGACGAGCAACGGGCGCATGGT
>DASVDQ010000013.1 GCA_036381035.1 Trueperaceae bacterium
TCGCCACGCGGGCCGTCGAGGGCAGCCACCTGCCCGCCAGCACGTTCCCGATCGTCGAGGCGATCTGCGCGATGGCGCACAAGCTGGACAAGCACGTCGTCGCCGAGGGGATCGAGACGGCCTACCAGCGCGACTTCCTCAAGCGGCTCGGCGTCGACTACGCGCAGGGCTACTTCTTCGCCAGGCCCATGTCGTCGGCCGACGCCGAGCGGGTGCTACGACGCGTCACCGAGGACGACGAGAGGGAGAGGCGCCTGCGCGAGCGCGAGCGCCTCCCCGCGGGCGGGCCCGAGCTGCCCGCCCCGCTGCTCGTGGCCGACGAGCTGCCTACCTCCCCCGCGCCGGTCCAGCCGCTGCGCACCGGCTACGCCGGCCTCGACGACCTCCTGCTCCACGACACGGACCCCAAGACGCCCCCGAACTGAGGCGCATGGCGCCCCTCGACCGGCGGCCAGGCGAGGGGTGCGTCCCGTATGGGGTGGAGCGACCGGCGGCGTCGCCCGTCAGGGCCGCTGCGGCGCCTCCTCGGGGACCAGCGTCCTCACCAGGCGCGCGGCCGAGACCTGCTCGCTGAGGGTGGGGCCCCACTCCGCGCTGGTGTCGACGAGGCTCACGTAGAGGGTCTGGTCGGCGAGCTGGTGCGCCTCGTCGAAGGCCAGCGCGCCCTTCGCCGTGGTGAACGGGACCCCGCTGGCGAGGACCTCGGCGAGGGCGCGCGGGTCGTCGCTGCGCGCGCGGGCGGCGGCCTGCTGGAGGATGCGCAGGGCCTCGTAGGTGGTCCAGGCGGTCGGGTCGGCGGGCTGACCGAAGCGCGAGGTGTAGCGCTGGTTGAACTCGCCCGCGCTCCCGTCGACCAGCGTGGTCTCCCAGGCCAGTACGCGGGGCGTCTCCGGGGCGACGCGGTACTCGACGCTGGCCGCCAGGAAGTTGCGGGTCTGAGCGGCGTCGTACGGGTAGGGGGCGAGCAGGGCCTCTCCGCCCCTGTCGCGGTAGCCGCCCATGAAGACGAGCTGCTCCGCTGGCGGGAGGATCACCAGAACCGCGTTGGCGCCCGACTCCGCGAGCCGCCGGTACGCGCCCTCGAAGGTCGGATCGGCGCGGTCGACGGCGATGCCGTCCACGACCCTCTCGCCCAGCTCGAAGAGGGTGGCGGAGGCGAGGCGCCCCAGCTCCTCGCCGAGGGGGTCGTCCACCTGCACGACGAACCAGTCGAGCGGCATGTCTCCGGCTCGTTCGCGGAGCGCCCTGGCCAGGGCCGCCACGTACCCCGCGGGCGACGGTGCCACGTGGAACACGTTCCATGTCGTCCCCTCGGCCGTAGCCGGGTAGGCCGAGCCGACGTCGAGGAAGAGCACGTCGTGCGCCGTCGCCACCTCCGCGAGCGCCTCGGCCTGACCCTCGCCGACGCCGCCCACCAGCACGTCCACGCCGTCGGCCACGACGAGCCGCTCGGCGGCGCGCCTGGCCGCCTCGGCGCTAGGGGAGCTGGCGTAGTGGAAGACCAGCGCCACGTCGGTGGCGTCCTCCTCGGACTCGATGAGCCCCTCGGCGAGCTGGGCGCCGCGGACAGCGGCGGTGCCGATGATGTCGTTGATCGCCGCGAAGTACGTGTGTCCCCCCGTGGGCGCAGGCAGTACCACGCCGACGTCCACCACGGTGCCGACCTCCGGCCGCAGGACCTCGCCATCGAACGGCCGCGGAGCCTCCACGGTGGGCACCGAGTACTCGGCCAGGATCGCCTGTATCTCGTCCCAGCGCGCGACGATCGCGCGGTTCAGCAGCTCCTGCAGGGCCGTGTCCTCGCGCCTCACGCCCATGGTCATGGGCTGGACCTGGAACGTGCTGGGCGGCTCGAACTCCGGCTGGATCGGCTTGACGACGAGGTCGACGGCGGCGCGCTCGGCCCAGTAGGCGGTGCCGGGCCCCCAACCGAAGCCGACGTCTATCTCGCCGTCGGCCACGGCTCTGACGAGGACGGCTAGGCGGTCGTCGGAACCCACGGTGCCGCCGTAGACGTGCGTGATGTTGGCCAGGAGGCCCCGGTTCGTCAGCGCCTCCTGCGGCGGCGTGCCGATGCCGTGGACCCCGAGCCGCAGCGAGGCGAGGTCGGGGTCGTCGAGCGAGTCGATGTCGTAGCCGGCGTCGGCCCGGTAGACCATCACGTAGGGGCTCGAGTAGTAGGTCAGCGTGTTGAGCCCCCGCTCGAAGCCGTCGGGGATGCCGAGGATCACGTCGCAGAGCCCTTCGGCGAAGTGGAGGTTGATGAGGTCCTCGTTGAAGGGCGTCCAGTCGTAGGTGACGTGGGCGCCCATCTCCTCGGCGAGCAGGTCCGCGATGCGGTTCTCGTAGCCAGGCTGGTCCATGTCCGAGAACGGCAGGGCCTGGGGTGGCGCGCAGACGCGCAGCTCCCATCGGCCCTCCGCGGGCTGGGCCAGTGCGCCGGGGTTGACCAGTGTCAGCGCGGCGAGCGCTGCGAGGAACAGTGGGACCGCGCGGCGGCCCGGCTGGCGTTCTCTGCCGAGGAGGTGCATGTCTCTCCAGTCGATACTGCGCATCACAAGATTTCGTGCGGAGGGCTGGGAGGCCCTCCGCACTAGATGAGGGCCCAGAAGGCCCGCTACAAGGGGCTCTCGCTCAGGGGAGCCCGAAGACGTAGAGCGTCGTGCCCGCGCGGCGGTAGCGGCCGGCGTTGTCCGCTTCCGTGTCCTGACCGATCTGCGGGTCGCTGGGCGCCTTGGAGGTGACGACGGCGATGTACTCGCGGCCGTCGGGGCCCAGGAAGGCGATCGGCGAGCCGCGGAAGTCGCCGCCCGTGCGGAAGGTCCAGACGACCTCGCCGTTGCGCGCGTCGACGGCGCGGAACAGGCCGGCGTCGGTGCCGCCGAAGACGAGGTTGCCGGCGGTGACCATCACGGGCTTGTTGTCCCTGCCGATGGCGGCCTTGAGGCCCCAGACCTTCTGGTTGGTCACGGGGTCCCAAGCCTGCAGCTCGCCCGACCAGCCGCCGGGGCCGTCCTGAGTGTCGGAGAACCGCATCAGGACGTAGCTCTCGCCGGGGGCGTACTCGCCCTCGGTCCCGGTGAAGGTGGCGCAGCGGTTCTCGGCCTGGAAGTAGAGCAGGCCGGTCACCGGCGAGTAGGCGTCGTTGTACCAGTTGTTGCCGGCGATGAAGGGGCAGACCGACTCAGGGGTGGGCGTGTCGGTGTAGACGATCGTGTCCGGGTTGTAGATGGGCATGCCCGTCTCGCGGTCGACGCCCTCGTTCCACGTGACCGTGGTGTACGGCTGCGGGTCGTTGATGACCTCGCCGGTCAGGCGGTCGATGACGTAGAACATCCCGTTGCGGGCGGCCTTCACGATGACGTGGCGCAGTTCGCCGTCGATGACGATGTCGGCGAG
>DASVDQ010000014.1 GCA_036381035.1 Trueperaceae bacterium
ATGAGCTTCGGCTCGCTGTCGGCCGAGGCGCACGAGACGCTCGCGATCGCGATGAACCGGATCGGCGGCCGTTCCGGCTCGGGCGAGGGGGGCGAGGATCCGCGCCGTTACGGGACGGAGCGGAACAGCGCGGTGAAGCAGATCGCCTCCGGCCGTTTCGGCGTCACCCCCGCCTACCTCGCCTCGGCGGCCGAGCTCCAGATCAAGATCGCGCAGGGATCGAAGCCGGGTGAGGGGGGCCAGGTCCCCGGCTCGAAGGTGACCGAGTACATCGCGAGGTTGCGGCACACGGTCCCGGGCGTCGCCCTGATCTCGCCGCCGCCCCACCACGACATCTACTCGATCGAGGACCTGGCGCAGCTGATATACGACCTCAAGCGCGTGAACCCGGAGGCGCGGGTCGCCGTGAAGCTGGTCGCCAGCACCGGCGTCGGCACCGTGGCGTCCGGCGTGGCCAAGGGCTACGCCGACACCGTGCAGGTCTCGGGCCACGACGGCGGCACCGGCGCCAGCCCGCTCTCGAGCGTCAAGCACTCCGGCCTGCCGTGGGAGCTAGGCCTCATCGACGTGCAGCGGAGCCTGGTCGCCAACGACCTCAGGGGGCGCGTGAGGCTGCGCGTGGACGGCGGGCTGAAGTCCGCCCGGGACGTCGTCGTGGCCGCCGCGCTCGGCGCCGAGGAGTTCGGCTTCGGCACGACGGCGCTGGTGGCGCTGGGCTGCGCGATGATCCGCCAGTGCCACCTGAACACCTGCCCCGTCGGCATCGCCACCCAGGACCCGGAGCTGCGCAAGCGCTTCGCCGGCGAGCCGGACCACGTGGTCAGGTTCTTCACGTTCCTCGCCGAGTCGCTGCGCCACGAGCTGGCCAGGCTCGGGCTCCGTTCGCTCGACGAGCTGGTGGGGCGCTGGGACCTCGTGCGCGTGCGCGAGGGGGCCGAGACCCCGAAGGGCGTGTCCCTCGACCTGAGGCCGCTCGTGGACCCCGGCGCGCTGCCCCCGGGCAGCGCCACGCGCTGGCAGGGCCGGCGCAACGACCCGCCGCCCCCGGCCGCGCCGACCCTCGACGACGAGCTGGCCGCCGCGGTGGCCGCCTGGCTGGAGCGCGGCGCCGAGGGCGTGCTCGAGTTCGACGCGGAGGTCGACAACGGCCAGCGCACCCTCGGCGCGCGCGCCGCCGGGCTGGTCGCCAGGCGCTACGGCGACGCCGGCCCCCGGGACGGCTCGCTCGTCGCCACCTTCACCGGCGCGGCGGGCCAGAGCTTCGGCTCGTTCGCGCTGCCCGGCATGAGGCTCGTGCTGCGCGGCGAGGCGCAGGACTACGTCGGCAAGTCGCTGGCCGGCGGCGAGCTCGTGCTGCGCCCGCGCCGGCCCGGCGAGGCCGGCGTCATCGCCGGGAACACGGTCCTCTACGGCGCCACCTCAGGCGCGCTGTTCGCGTCCGGCAGCGTCGGCGAGCGCGTCTGCGTGCGG
This sequence comes from Trueperaceae bacterium, assembly GCA_036381035.1. Lineage (NCBI taxonomy): Bacteria > Thermotogati > Deinococcota > Deinococci > Trueperales > Trueperaceae > Trueperaceae bacterium. The sequence goes on from DASVDQ010000014.1 coordinate 1,471, forward strand.
AACTCCGGGGCGGAGGCGGTCGTGGAGGGCTGCGGCGACCACGGCTGCGAGTACATGACGGGCGGCACCGTCGTCGTCCTCGGCCCGGTGGGACGCAACTTCGCCGCCGGCATGTCGGGCGGCGAGGCGTTCGTGCTCGACGACGACGGCAGGTTCCTCGGCCGGCTCAACGACGGCTCCGTGGCGGCGCGGCGGCTCACCGGCGACGCCGCCGAGGCGCGTCTGCGCCGCCTCATCGAGCGCCACGCCTCCGCCACGGGCTCGACCGTGGCCGCGGACCTCCTCGCCGACTGGCCAGCGGCGCGGGCGCGCTTCTGGCACGTCCTGCCGCGCGCCGCGGCCGGCCTGGGGCGTCCGGAGCCCGAGGGCGCCGGCGCCGCGGTGCGACCGGAGGCCGCCTAGCCGCCTACGCCAGCCCCTGGCCCGGCCGCTACCTCGCGGCCCGCCACCGCCCGGGCGTCGCCCTGCGGCTCGGTTCCGCATAGCCGCGACCTCGGCCCGCCGCCGGCTCACTGAACGCCCGGGGCGGTTGGGCCTATACTCCGGTCCTCGCCCTTCCATCCGGCAGCGCGTCGCGCGCAGTGCTTCCGTCCCGAAGTGGAGGAGCCTTGACCGCCGAACGCGCCCTCGAGAGCCTCGACCAGGCAGACGCCTTCCTCGTGGCCTGGGCCGAGCGCCTCGCGGGCGACGCCGAGGTGCGCCTGGCTCCCCCGGTCGACGGCGGAGGCGCGATGGCAGTGAGCCTCCACCTGCTCGAGCTGCGGCGCAAGCCGTCGGCGCGCGGCACGCAGCCGCCGCCGCTGCGGCTCGAGGCGCGGTACCTGGTGAGCGCCCACGGGGATCCGCTGACGGCAGCCCACGCGCTGCTCGGATCCCTCGCGTTCGCCGCCCTCGCCGAGGACGCCCTCGAGTTCGACCCCGCCGTGCCGGCGGGCCTGTGGCGCGACCTCGGCGCCTCGGCTCGCGCCGGCTTCGTCGTCGGCATCGAGGTCGTCAGCCCCGCGCGGCGCCCGCGCGCGCCGCTCGTGACGCTGCCCATCGAGCTCGTCGAGGTCCAGCTCGTCGACCTCGTGGGCCGGGTGACGACGCTCGACGAGACGCCGGTCCCCGGCGTGGTCGTGGCGACTCCGGAGTCGGGCCGCTCCGCGGTGAGCGGTCGGGACGGACGGTTCGCGCTCACGCTGGCGCGGCGGGAGGGGCGCGCGCACTTGGTGACTGTCACCGCCGACGGCGCCTCGCGGACGTTGGAGCTGGACGAGGAGCCGACCGGTCCTGCGGAGCTCGACCTCGGGGAGTTCGCCCTGCTGCTCGACTACGCGTTGGAGAAGCCGGTGGCCTGAGGGACGGGGACGGAGGAGGAGATGGCGACCAGTTACCGGGCACCAGGCGTGTTCGTCGAGGACGTGCAGCGGGGGACGCGGCCCATCATGGCCGTGGGCACGAGCACCACGGGGTTCGTCGGCGTGGCGCCGCGCGGCGACGCGCCGCGCGGCGAGGCCTTCGAGATCACGAACTGGTCGGGGTTCGTGCAGCGCTTCGTCGCCGAGGACGTGAACGCGGTCCCGCCTGACGTCACCAGCACGCACCTGTCGACCGCCGTCCACGGGTTCTTCCTCAACGGCGGCAGCCGCTGCTACGTGGTGGCGATCGGTGCCGACGAGCCGGTCGAGGCGGGCCTGAGGGTCTTCGAGGGCATCGACGACATCGCGATCGTCGCGACGCCCGGCTACGTCGGCACGTCGGTGTACGAGGCCGTCCGCGGGCACTGCGAGAGGCTGGGCGACAGGGTCGGCATCGTCGACCCGCCGGAGACCGTCGAGCACCTGCGCTCGCTCACCGTGGTCGGCACCGAGACGGCCCCGTCGGGCCGGCGCCGCGGCGGAGCTGAGGAGGGCGCCGACGGGGGCGAGGCGGGCTCGCCGGCCGGCGTCAGGCCCGCCGACTCGAGCTTCCTCGCCCTCTACTACCCGTGGATCCTCGTGGACGACCCCCTGGTGCAGAGGCGCACCCCCGAGACCCGCAGGTACGTGCCCCCTTCCGGGCACATCGCCGGCATCTGGTCGCGCACCGACGCCACCCACGGCGTGCACCACGCCCCGGCGAACGAGCCGGTCCGCGGCGCCCTCGGCCTCGCCCGCCTCGTCAGCCGGGCCGAGCAGGAGGAGCTCAACAGCCGCGGCATCAACTGCATCCGCTACTTCGCGCGCGAGGGGATCCTCGTGTGGGGGGCGCGGACCCTGGACGCCGAGAGCAGCGAGTTCCGCTACCTCAGCGTCAGGCGCCTCCTCAACATGATCAAGGAGTCCATCGCCAACGACACGCGCTGGATCGTGTTCAAGCCGAACGACGCCTCGCTGTGGAAGTCGATCGTGCGCGACGTCTCGGCGTTCCTCACCCTGCTGTGGCGCGACGGTGCGCTGGTGGGCAGCAAGCCGGAGGACGCCTTCTACGTCAAGTGCGACGAGGAGACGAACCCGCCCGAGGTCCGCGACGTCGGCCGCGTCGTCACCGAGATCGGGATCGCGCCGGTCAAGCCCGCCGAGTTCGTGATCTTCAGGATCAGCCAGGACCCGCAGGGCTTCACGGCCACGGCGAGGGGAGGCGTCTGATGGCCGACCGCGTCGACCCGTACCGGTCCTTCAACTTCAAGCTGCTCATCGACGGCGTCACCGAGGGCCACTTCACCGAGTGCACGGGCCTCGGCATGCGCGTGGAGGCGATCGCCTACCGCGAGGCCGGCAACAACGAGGCCGTCCGCAAGATCCCCGGCCGCGTCGAGTACGGCGACGTCGTGCTGCGCTACGGGCTGACGGACTCCGTGGACCTGTGGAACTGGATGCGCTCCGTGGCCACGGGGGTGGTCGTGCGCAAGAACGTCTCGGTGGTGGTCCTGGCCAGCGACGGTGCCACCGAGGCGATCAGGTGGAACCTCATCAACGCCTGGCCGGCCGAGTGGCGCGGCGCGCCCCTGCGCGCCCTCGCTCAGGAGGTGGCCATCGAGCAGATGCGCCTCGTGTGCGACGAGATGAACAGGGCGTAGGCGGTGGGACGTGGTGACGCCGTGAGGCGCGCTCTGGCCAGGGCCGCCGCGAGGTTGGCGCGACGCCTGGAGGGCGTCGCCTCCGGGCTGGGGGCCGCCGCCTCCCGCCTGGCCGACGAGAGACGAGAGCGCACCCCCAGGGAGCTGTGGCTCGAGCGCGTGGCCCAGGGCGGCGGCGCGGACTGGGAGCGGTTCCGGGCGACCCGGGTGGGCCGCGAGGCCGGCGCCGCTGCCGACCGCGAGCGGCGCCCCGAGGACGGCGGCGAGCTCGCGGCGACAGGAGCCCGGCGCGTCCATGAACGCGCCGACAGCGGTGTGGTCGCTGGCCCTGCGGCCGTCGTCGCCGGGCGACGGTCCGAGCGGGCCGCAGGGCTGCTCCGGCCGTCCTCCGCACGGAGGTCGCTAGACAGGGGGATGGCGGGCGACCCGGCCGGCGGGGCGCCGCGCCTGCGCCCGTCGAGAGCCGACGCGGAGGCTCGCTTCGCGGGACCGGCCGCGCCCGCGCCTGGGCCCGCCCCCCACCTCCGGGACGCGCGCGTCGCCGGTCCGCCGGCGAACGCCGCCCCGGTGAGCCACGACGCACGGTCGCCGGCGACGCGGCCGCCCGAGCGGCGGTCCGTCGCGGGCGACCCCGAGGCCCTACCAGCGGCGGAGGCGGGGCCGACGTGGCCGTCGCGGACGGGCGCCACCGACCCTGGCCCGCCCGGCGCGGAGCCCGCTTCGGCGCCGGGCGGGCCGGGAGGACCAGCGCCGGGACCCGGCCGGGAGCCATGGGACGGCGAAGCCTCCGCGGGAGCCGCGACCCGCTTCCCTGACCCGGTGCGCGGCGGCGGCGAGGCGGAGGAGGCCCATGAGCTCGCGCGCCAGCTCCGCGAGCGTCTGAGGCGCGAGCGCCTGGCGCGGGAGCAGAGAGGTGACGCGTGGAGCGAGTCGCGTTCCTGATCGAGCGAACCGGCCGGCGCGTGAGCTGCCACCTGAACCCGGAGGACCTGGTGGTCAGGCGCGTGGCCGGGCTGGCGCAGCGGCGTCGCGGGGCGGGGTTCCTCGCCGGCGGCGAGGGCGACCGTCTCGGCGCGGTCACCGGCCGCGACGACGCGCTGCTCGCCACCGGCGGCGGGCGCACGGAGCTCGACGTCTCCGTCCTCTTCGACGTCGACCTCCTCGAGCCGTCGGTGCGCCCCGCCGACGTCAGGACCCTCACCGGCCCGCTGTGGGACCTCTGCGAGAACGCGCGCCAGCCCGACGGCAGCTACGGTCCCACGCCGGCGCGCTTCATCTGGGGCAAGGCCTGGAACGTGCCGGTGGTCGTGGCCGCGGCCGCCGAGCGGCTCGAGCGTTTCACCGCCACGGGCGTGCCGCGCCGTTCGTGGCTGCGCCTGACGTTGGTGAGGACCGACCGCGGTGCCGAGGAGCCGGCGCTCGCCGGCGCCGGCGGGGTGGGGGAGGGCGACGTCGACGCGGAGGGCGTGCGGGTGCTCGAGGTCGCGTCGGGCGCGGAGGTGCCCGGCCGCCTCGACGTCGTGGCCGCCGCCTGGCTCGGCGACGCCGGCCGGTGGCGCGAGCTGGCCGAGTACAACGGCATCGACGACCCCAACGCGCTCGGGCCGGGCCAGGTCGTCCGCGTGCCGCCCCAAGGGACCCAGCGGTGATCGCGAGCCGGACGCGCGTCGTCCTCACGCTCGCGGGCGCGCCGGCGCCTGAGCCAGCGTCGCGGGCGCTGACGAGCGTGACGGTGCTGCAGCGCTCCTCGCTGCCCGACCTCTGCGAGCTCACCTTCGCCGCGCCGCCCGGACCGCTGCCCCAGGCCATGGACTGGCCGCCCGGGACGCCGCTGGAGCTGCGCGTGGGCGACGAGGCCGAGCCGCTGTTCGCCGGGGACGTCGTGGCCGTGGAGTTCGCGCTCGCGGCCGGCGCCGAGCGCGCCCTGCGCCTACGGGCCCACGACCGCCTCCACCTCCTGCGGCTCCGCGACGTCGTCAGGTCGTTCGCGCAGGTCGACCCCGTCGAGGTCGCCCGCGAGCTCCTGGGCGCCGCCGGCGTGGCCGTACACGCCCACGCCGGCGGGCTGCCGCGCGAGATGGTCGTGCAGTACCGCCAGACGGACCTCGACCTCCTCCGCTCGCTGCTCGAGGCCGAGGGCCTCTACCTCGCCGTCCGCCCCGACGGCGCGCACGTCTACGGGCCGGGCGGCTTCGGGGAGCCCGTGCCGCTGGAGGCGGGCGCGTCGCTCCTCGACGCGAGCGTGGAGGTGAGCGGGCTCACGGCCGTGGACGCCGTCGAGGCGTCCGGCTGGCAGGCGCTCGAGGGACGCCCCCTCGGCGCACGCGCCGGCGACGCCGACCCCGGCAGGGACGTGCCGGCGACCGTCGACGCCGCCGACCTCGGGGGTCCCGCGTCGCGGACGCTCAGCGGCGGCGTGGCCCAGAGCGAGGCGCACCTCGAGCGCCGCGCCAGGGCCCACCTGGGCCGCCTGCGCGGCCGCGAGGTCACCCTCACCGGCCTGGCCCTGGGGGACTCGCGTCTGCGTCCGGGCACGCCCGTCGACGTGCGCGGCCTGCCGGCCGAGCTGAGCGGGCGCTACGTGCTCCACGAGGTCACGCACGTCCTCGACGACGCGAAGGGCTACGTCTGTCAGCTCTCCTCGGCCCCGCCCCCGCCGCCGCCCCAGGCGGTCGGCTGGCAGGCGACGCTGGGCCGCGTCATCGACGTCGACGACCCGGGCCGGCTGGGCCGCGTGCGGGTGACGCTGCCGGCGCTGGGCACGCTCGACAGCGCCTGGCTGCAGGTGATGGCCGCCGGCGCCGGCGCCGCCGGGGGCGCGAGCATCCTCCCCGGCGTCGGCGACACGGTGCTCGTCCTGCTCGCCCTCGAAGACCCCAGCCAGGCGGTCGTGCTCGGCGGGCTCTACGGCCCCGGCGGCGTGCCCGACCCGGGCGTGGCCGGAGGCCAGGTCAGGCGCTACACGCTCACGTCCCCGGGCGGCCAGCGCCTCGTCCTGGACGACGAGCACGGCGCCCTCGTCATCGACGACGGCAATGGGAACCGCCTGGAGCTCTCGGGCGCCGGCGCCCGCCTCACGACCGGCGCGGCGCTCGTCCTCGAGGCCAGGGGCGGCGTCCGCATCGTCGGCGAGACCGTGGACTTCGAGAGGGCCTGATGGCGCTGCCGGGGCACAGGGGAGGGGAGATGCGGCTTCTCACCGTCGACGCGCGCCTGCGCTGCGAGCACGGCGGACGCGTCGTGCTGCGCCCGCCCGAGCAGGGGTGGGTGAGGATCGCGGGCCGGCCCGTGCTCGTCGAGCGCGACCCCGAGGGGTGCGGCATCAGGGGCTGCCCCCACGCGAACCCACCCGCGGGCATCCGCCCGTGCCTGAAGACGGAGCGGGTGATGGAGGGCTACTCGGACCTGGTGCGCGTCGGCGGCAGGCGCGTCTGCCTGGAGGCCGTCACGGGCCTCACTGACGGCACCCCGCCAGGCTCGGTCGCCTACACGGTGAGCGAGCCTGGTCAGCCCTTCGTGCGGGAGGCACCGTGACGGCGCCGCCCAGCAACGCCTGGCGCTTCCGGCACCCCGACCTCGAGCCGGGCGAGGGGGCCGGCCTCGGGCTGACGCCCGCCGGCGGCGTCGCGATGATCGGCGGCGACGCCTCCGTCCGCCAGGCCGTGATCCTGCTGCTCTCGACGACGCCCGGCGAGCGCGTGATGCGCCCGACGTACGGCTGCTCGCTCCACCACCTCGCGTTCGCTCCCAACGACCCCACCACGGCGGGTCTGGCGATCCACGCCGTGCGCCAGGCCCTGGAGCGCTGGGAGCCGCGCATCGTCATCGAGCGCCTCGACGCCGGTCCGCACCCGGAGCGGCCGGAGCGCCTAGAGGTCGAGCTGGTCTACCGCGTCGTGGCGACGCGCGGGCGCGACGAGCTGAGGTTCGCGCTCGACCTGGAGACGGGGGGCGCGTGATGCCGCTCGAGACCCCCCGCCTCGACGACCGCGAGTTCGACGACCTCCTCAGGGACGCCAAGCACCGCCTGCGCGAGCGCTGCCCGGAGTGGACCGACGCCTCCGAGAGCGACCCGGGCGTGGTGCTCCTCGAGCTCTTCGCCTACCTCACCGACACGATGCTCTACCGCCTCAACCGCGTCCCCGACAAGGTCTACGTCGAGCTCCTCAAGCTGATGGGCGTGCGCCTGGCTCCCCCGGCCGCGTCCGCCGCCGAGCTGACGTTCACCCGCCTGCCGGGCCGCGCCGGGCGCATCGACGTGCCGCGGGGCACGCGCGTCGCCGCCGCTCGCCCCGGTGCGGGCGGCCCGCAGGTGGTCTTCGCGACGGACCGCGACGCGCACATCCCGGCCGACGCCGAGCGGACCCTGGTGGGTGCCCACCACGTCGACCTCGTCGAGGCCGAGGAGATCGGGAGCGGCACGGGTCGGGCCGGCCTGACCCTGGCGCTGAGGCGCGCTCCCGTCGTGGCGCCGACCGGCCTCGACGACGACCTGGTCGTCGCCGTCGAGGTCGACGAGGCGGCGGACGGCGGCGAGGGCGTCATCGAGCTGGGCGGGGCGCGCTTCCAGGTGTGGGGCGAGGTCGAGACGTTCGCCGGCCACGCCGGCGAGCGCGTCTACCGCGCCGACAGGCAGGCGGGGCTCGTCCACTTCGCCCCGGCCCTCGGCCCGGACGCCGCCGGCGCCATCGCGGCCGTCCCCGGAGAGGGCAGGCGGGTGCTGGCCTGGTACCGCCGCGGCGGGGGCGCGTCGGGCAACGTCGGCGCCGGCACCCTGACCCTGCTCCAGGACGCGTTGCCGGGGGTGACCGTGACGAACGAGCGCCCGGCGCAGGGCGGCAGGGACGCCGAGGACCTGGCGCACGCCCTGGTGCGCGGTCCGCAGGAGATCCACTCGCTGCAGCGGGCCGTCACCGCTCGCGACTTCGAGCTCGTCGCGCTGACGAGCGACCGCGCCGTCGCCCGCGCGCTGGCGGTCACGAGCGCGGCCCACTGGCGGCACGCCCAGCCCGGCGAGGCCGAGGTCGTGGTCGTCCCCGCGGCGGACGTCGAGGCGGGCCGGTTGGACGCCGCGACCCTGCGCTCGCTCGAGCGCGACGCGGTCGTGGAGCGCGTGCTGGCCGAGCTGGACCGCCGCCGGCCGCTGGGGAGCCGTTGCCGGGTGAGCTGGGCGCAGTACAAGACGGTGCGTGTCGGCGCCCGCGTCGTCGCCGAGAGGCACGCCGACCTGCCGGCGCTGAGGCGGCGGGTGCTGGCGCGGCTCCACGGCACGATCTCGCCCCTTCCCACCGGCGACGGCGGGCCGGGGTGGGAGTTCGGCAAGACGCTCCGCGCGTCGCACGTCTACGAGGTCGCGCTGCGGGAGCCGGGCGTGGTGTGGGTCGACCGCGTCCGCCTGCGCGTCGACGAGGTGCCGGGAGGCGAGGTGAGCTCGCTGGCGTCGTCGTCAACGCAGGCGGGGGTGTGGTACGCCGCCACCGCGGCCGGGCTGTACCGCACCCTCAACGACGGCGCCGGCTGGGAGCCGCTGGCCCAGAGCCAGCTCCACGAGGGCGAGGCGGTCGTGCGCGTGTGCGCGCACCCCGCGCTGCCCGGCCTGCTGGCCGTCGTCACGCGCTCCGAGGCCGCGGTCGCTGCTCCGGAGGCGGCTCCCGGTGCGGCGGAGAGCGGGGAGCCCGCCGCTCCCGGGGCGTCCGAGCCGGGCGCCGCGGCACCGGAGGCCGCCGAGCCGCCCGCCGCCGAGGTCACCAGGTCGCGCGTGCTGTTCTCGCGGACGGCGGGCGAGGACTGGGAGCCGTACTTCCACGACCTCGGCTTCGAGGTCGAGGACGCCGCGTGGGTCGCCTCCGAGGCGACGGAGACGCTCCTCCTCGCCACCGACGCCGGGCTGTTCCGGCTCTCGGCCAGGGCGGACGCGAGCCCCGAGCTGGTCCCCGTGAGCCCCGAGGCGCAGGACGTGCCGCTCTACGCCGTGGCCTCGGCCGACGCCGGGGACGGTGACGCGTACGTCGCGGTGGCGGCCCAGCGGTCCGGCGGCGTCTACCTCGCCGCCAGGTTCCCGCGCGAGACCGGCTTCCGGCGCATCGAGGGCGCCGAGCGCGGCGCGCTGGGCGACGCCGACGTCCGCGTCCTCGCGATCCAGCGTGACGCCGGCGCCCGCTTCCTGTGGGCCGGCACGGCCGCGCTCGGCAGCGCCGACCTCGGCTCCGGCGCCCTGCGCTGGCGCCTGCGAGGCGACCAGGACGCACCGGAGGGATGGCAGGCGTTCTCCGCGGGCTGGCGCGGCGGCAGCTGCCTGGGCCTGGCGTTCAGCGGCGCCGTCGTGCTGGCCGCCACCTACCGCCGCGGGCTGGCGAGGCTCGACACGCGCTCGCCGGAGCCCGCCTGGGAGGACGACATCAACAGCGGGCTCACGCGCACGGGGGACGACGGCTTCCCCGTGGTGCCGGTGACGGCGATCGCGTCCGGCGCGGAGACGCCGGCCGGCTTCGTCGTGATGGCGGGAGCGGGCGACGGCGTCCACCGCAGCGTCGACGGGGGCAGACGGTTCGCCAGCGTGTCGGGCGACGAGTTCCGCGACAGGGTGACGCTGCCGCCCACGTGGCTGTTCTGCTCGGGGGAGCACGAGCTGGAGGTCGTGAGGGCCGACGAGGCGACGGAGGACGCGCCGGAGCCCTCGCGACAGGTCGGGGCGGCGCCGTGACGCACGAGGAGATCGCGGCCCTGCTCCCGGAGGTGTTCAGGCGCACCCTCGCCCCGGGCGGCCTGCTGGACGGCCTCATCGACGCGATGCACGGCCTGCACGAGCCGACGGAGCGCGCCCTGCGAGAGCTGCCCGGCTACTTCGACCCGTACCGGACGCCCGACGCGTTCGTGCCCTACCTCGCGACCTGGCTCGACCTCGACCGCTTCCTCGCCGCGGGGTCCGACCCGTTCCCGTCCGGCACGGGCAGGCTGCGCGAGCTCGTCGCGCACGCCGCCAGGCTCTCGGCGCTGCGCGGCACCGCGGCCGGCCTGGCCCTCTTCCTCGAGCTGGCCACCGGCCTCGCCGGCTTCGAGGTCAGGGAGGGCGTCGACGGGCGCGGCGCCAGCCGGCCGTTCTCGGTGCTCGTCGTCTGTCCCGCGGAGGCCGAGCCCTTGCGGCCGCTGGTGGAGGGGATCGTCGCCTCCGAGAAGCCGGTGCACGTCGTGGCCAGCGTCGTGTTCGGAGCCGCGTGAGCCGGGGACGCTCCGCCGGGCGGGTCCGCCGCTACGCCCGGTCGAGCGGACGCGGCACCCAGAAGGAGGCATGGAGAGATGCGTAGCGACAGCCCGTTCACGATCGAGACGCCGAGCAACGGCCTGCGGCTGGGGGCGAGCCGCGAGGGGAGCGCGACCTTCACCGTCTACAACGCTAGCGGTAGGTCACAGCGCGCGCAGGCGCTGCTCGTCGCCGACCCCCCGCAGGCGCTCGAGTGGCTGACGCTCGCCGGCGAGGCGCACCGGACGTTCCCGGTGGCGGGCACCGAGCGCTTCACCGTCGAGATCGACGTCCCCGAGGACGCGCCCGCGGGGAGCTACAACTTCCGGCTCGACGTGCAGGGCGAGGAGAACACCGACAGGTCGCGGGTCCAGGGGCCGACGGTGTCGTTCCAGGTCCCAGAGGCGGTCGTCCCCGGCCCGCGCGTGCCCTGGCGCCTCGTCGCGATCGCGGCCGGCGTGCTGGCCGTGGCCGTGGCCGCCTTCCTGGTCCTGCGCCCGCGCGACGTGCTCGTGCCGGACGTCGCGAACCTCGACGTCGTCTCCGGCAGCACGCGCCTGCTCGACGTCGGCCTGGGCATCGTCCAGCCGCTCACGCAGCAGCCGAGCGGAAGCGTCCCGCGGCTGAGCATCATCGGGACCGTCCCGCCGGGCGGCGAGTCGGTACGGCGCGGCTCGCAGGTGGAGGTCATCGTCTCCACCGGCCCGCGCGACATCGTCTGCGTCAGGTTCCCCTGCGTCCTCGAGGAGGTCGTCGGGAACCTCGACGCGCAGGTGGCGGAGGCCGTGCGGATCGAGGAGGGCGACGAGCAGCAGCCCGAGCTCTTCCTCGACCTCGACGCCCTGCGGCGCCTCGACCTGGACCAGTGAGGCCCGCGGCGCCTCCCCGGGCCGCGGCCGCGCTCGCGGTCGCGGCGCTCGCCCTCGTCGGCTGCGCGGGCGGGGGCGACGGGGGAGCCGTGCCTGGGGCCCCGCCGCTGGCGTCGTCCCTCGGCGGCGTGGTCGGGCCCCGCACTCTGTCGGCGGCTGACGTCGTGGCCACCGGGTGCCCCGGTGCCCTGGCCGACGCGCTGGAGGGCCGTTCGCCGCTGTCGCTCGCGCCCGCCGCGACCTGCCGGCTCGACGTGCCCGCGCGGGGCGGGCTCCTCGTCCGCCCCCGCACCGTGAGGTTCTCGGTCGTGTCGGGGTCGGTCGCGGTGCGGATCGTGCAGCGCGGTCGCGGGGACTCGCTGACGATGGGCGACGACCTGGCGGGAGGAGACGACGGCGCGGCGACCTTCGGGAAGGACGGCGGGACGGTGGCGTTCACCTGCCTCACCGCGTGCGCCCTGCGGTTCGAGCCGTAGCTCGCCAGCTCCCCACACCGCACGCCGCGGCACCCTGCCGCCGGTTCCTGGCGGCTCAGGCCGCGGCCTTGACCGCCTTCGCGACCGCGAACAGGCTGCTCACCAGGACGACGAGCGACCAGACGACCGCGACGACCGCGACGACGATCCCGCCGATCGCGTCGGTGATGCTGACGAGCGGGCGCGGCACGAGCCCGTGCAGGAACGCGACGACGACGGTGAGGCCCAGCGAGCCGGCGAAGAGGAAGAGGAGCCCCTTGCTGCGCAGGAAGCGCGGCTGGGCCAGCACGAGGCACGCCAGCGCGCCGACCTTCAGGGCCAGCAGCGAGCCGAGCACGGCGGCGGCCGCGCCCCTCGCGAAGGAGCCGTAGACGGCCATGTACACGGCCGTGCCGAACGGGGCGGCCACGAGCAGGGACACCATCAGCGTCAGCGCGAACAACGCGAGCAGCGCCAGCAGGACGCCGCCCAGGAGGACGAGCAGCGCCACCACGAGCGTCACGACGCCGCTCGCGCGCCCGAGCAGGCGGTCGGGCACGAGCAGGCCCGCGACCATCAGCGCGATGGCCAGGAGCAGCAGCGCGTCGAACAGCGCCAGGTACGGCACCGCGAGCCCTGGCGGGCGGTTCTGCTCGGCGAAGCGCGCTGCGGCGGCGGGATCGGGCACCGTCAGGGTGAGCTGCGTGGCCGTCCGGTCGAGGACGCCCAGCAGCTCCTCCGCCGGCGCGCCGAAGGCCCGCAGCACCCCCGTGGCGCCCACCTCCAGGGCGACCGTCAGGGCCGCCAGCACGAGGGCGGCGACGAGGAAGGGCCTCCGCAACCGGCCTGTCAAGGCCTCCACCGCTCCTCTCCCACTTCCGCGCCGCGCCTACCGCGGCGGCGTCCACCGCACCCAGTCTAGGGCCGGCGCGGCGCGAGGCCCCCGCCGCCGCGGCCCGAGCGGACGGGCGACGACGCCGTGGCCCGCGCGGCCGGGTGAGACGACGGGAGGGCGCCTCTCGCCTCCGGCCGGGGAGCGGGCGCCTCAGGACAGCGCCACGACGGTGCCGTCGAGAGCCGCCACGAACACGGCGTCGCCGAGCGGCAGGGGGCTGGCCTGGATGGAGCCGTTGGCCACGCGGCGCGAGTGCAGCACCCGCCCGGTCCTGGCGTCGAGCGCGATGAGGTCGCCGTTCTCTGTGCCGACGTAGAGGGCGCCGGCCGCCACGGCCGGCGTGGCGGTCACGGGGGCGGGCAGCGGCCGGGTCCAGACGTCGTCGCCGGAGGCGAGGGTCAGGGCGTGCAGGCGCTGCCCCCACGAGGCGGCGTAGACGTACTGCTGCCAGACGACGGGGGTGCTCCACTGCTCGCCCTCGAGCTCGTAGGTCCACACCACGTCGCGCTTCTCGAGGTCGAAGGCGTGCAGCTCGCCGGTGCGCACGGGCAGGAGCGCGATCCCGCCCGCCCCGGCGGGGCAGGCGCTCATCGGCCCCACCTGGACCTTGAAGGCGTGCTTGCCGCCCGCGAGCCTCACGGCGTGCAGCCAGCCGTCATCGGTCGCCACCAGCGCCAGGCCGCGGTGCAGGGTCGGCGCGGTCGTGGCGCCGGCGCCCAGCCCGCAGCGCCACAGCTCATCGCCCTCCGCCGTCCACAGCGCCAGGCCGTCGCCGGTCGCGACGACGAGGTCGCGTCCGTACGGCGCGCCGCCCACGACGTCCTCGTCCTCGCGTCTCCAGAGCGGCTCGCCGCCGGGCCAGGACAGGGCCTGCATGGCGCCGTCGCGGCTGGTGACGAACACGCGGCCGGCGGTGAAGAGCGGCGGCTGGCTGGCCTCGTCCCCGAGCTCGAAGGTCGCATGCAGGGCGCCGTCGGCGGGGCGCAGGACGGCGAGGGCATCGGAGCGGAGGCCCACGAGGAGGAAGCCGCCGGCGGCGGTGAGGCCGGAGGGGAACTGCGGCCCCTCGAGGAGGTTCACCCGCCAGCGCTCGTCGAGCGCCTGCGGCAGGGGAGGCCCGGCCGGGAAGGCGTGTGTGCGCCCGGGGCCGGCGCCAGGCAGGCCGACGGCGCGCCCCCTCACGCCCGCCAGCACGGCTCGCAGGGTCTCGGCGACGGCGGCGCCGGACGGCGGTCGCCGCGCCGGGTCCTTCTCCAGCAGGCTCATCACCAGCCGCGAGAGCGGCTCCGGCACCTGCGGGTTGACCTCGTGCGGCGGCGTGACCTTGCCGTAGACGTGCTGGTAGAGCACGGCCTGGTCGTTCTCCCCCTCGAACGCCGCTACCCCCGTCACGGTGCGGTAGAGCACGGCGCCGAAGGCGTAGAGGTCCGTGGCCGCCCCCGTGGCCTCGCCCGTCGCCTGCTCGGGCGCCATGTACTGCGGCGTGCCGAGCGTGAGGCCGGTGCGCGTGAGCTGCTTCGACGTCTCGGTGAGCTGCACGAGGCCGAAGTCCATGACCTTCGGCGTGCCCTGGGGCGTGAGCAGGACGTTGCGCGGCGTCAGGTCGCGGTGCACCATCCCGAGCCGGTGCACGTAGGCCAGCGCCTCCGCGACCACGGACGCTGCCTCGAGGAGGCGGCTCAGCGACTCGACGTCGCCGTCGACGGGGCCCAGGTCGGTGAAGGGGCCTCCCTCGATGAGCTCCATCGCGAAGTAGACGCGCTCCCCCAGGCCCAGGTCGTAGATGGTGACGATGCCGGGGTGGTTGAGCTGCGCCAGAGCCCTGATCTCGCGGCGGAACCGCTCGCTGTCGGTCTCCGTCAGGTGGGGCCTCAGGACCTTGAGCGCGACCGTCCGCTCGAGGTGGATGTCGCGCGCCTTGAAGACGTGGGCCATCCCCCCGACCCCGAGGGGCCCGAGGATCTCGTAGCGGCCGTCGAGCACCTCGCCGGCGCCGAACACGTCCCCCAGACTACTCTTGGTCGCCGTCCAGGGCGCGCAGCAGCTCGGGGTCGAGCTTGCCTTCCTCGACCGCCCTCGTGAGCATCTCGATGCCCAACCTCACCACCTCGGACTTCGACACGAGGCGCTCGGGGTTGGACAGCTGGTACGCCGTCTTCGTGAGGAGCGAGTCCTGCTCCTCGGTGAGCACGACGTGCAGACGCTTCTTCTCGCGCTTGGGCACTGGTCCTCCTGTCGCGACGGCTGCGGCGCCCGCCCGCGGCTGCCACGCCTATGTACAGCCGCAACCCAGGCCCATTATACTGCCGATGTGCATCATGCACACGATGTGGTGGTGCATCATCTCACATCACGCCGGTGCCGGGACTGTCAAGCTCGGGCAGAAGGCGAAGGGGCAGCGTGACCGACTCGAACGACGTCATGATCATCGCAGGCGGCAAGCCCCTGTCCGGCGTGCTGCCCGTCTTCCGCGCGAAGAACTCGGCCCTCTACCTGATGCTCGCCTCCCTCCTCACCGACGAGGAGGTCGTCCTGGAGGACGTGCCGCGCCTCGCCGACGTGCTCGTGCTCGAGGAGCTGCTGCGCCACGTCGGCGTCGATACCCGCTGGGAGGGCCACACGCTGCGCCTGCACGCGCGCAGCCTCCGCACCTGCTCGGCGCCCTACGGCCTCGTCAGCCGGATGAGGGCGAGCTTCGTGATCATGGGCGCGCTCGTGGCGCGCTGCGGCGAGGCGACCGTGCCGATGCCCGGCGGCTGCGCCTTCGGCCCCCGCCCCGTGGACAGGCACATAGCCGCGATGCGCGCCCTGGGCGTGATCGTCGACGAGGACGAGGGCGTGTTCCACGCCCGGCGCCCCGTGCGCCTGGAGGGCCGCGTCGCCTTCGAGGCGCCCACGGTGGGCGGCACCCAGAACGTCATGCTGGCGGCGGCCCTGGCCGACGGGGACGTCGTGATCGAGAACGCCGCCCTCGAGCCCGAGGTACCCGACCTGGCGAACATGCTCAACGCCATGGGCGCCAGGATCGAGGGCGCCGGCACCCGCACGATCACGGTGCACGGCGTGCGCAGGCTCTCCGGCGTCACCTTCCGCCCGATCCCCGACCGCATCGAGGCCGGCACCTACATGCTGGCCGCGGCCGCGACGCGCGGGCGCGTGACGCTCACCGACGTGGAGCCCGAGCACCTCACCGCCGTCATCGGCGCGCTGGAGGAGTCCGGCGTGTGCGTGTCGGTGGGGGAGGACGAGCTCACCGTCGACGCCACGCGCGGCGAGCCGCGCCCCATAGACGTGCGCGCGACCGAGTACCCCGGCGTGCCCACCGACCTGCAGGCGCCGTTCACCGCCTTCCTGGCCACCGTGCCGGGGCTGTCGAACCTCTCCGACGCCGTCTACCCCGACCGCTTCACGCACGTCGAGGAGCTATCCCGTACCGGGGCCGACCTCAGGCTCGTCGACAGGACACTCGAGGTGCGCGGCGGGCCGCTCCGCGGCGCCGCGATGCACGCCGCCGACATCCGCGCCGGCAGCGCCCTCGTGATCGCCGCGCTCGCGGCCGAGGGCACGTCCGAGATCGGCGGGCTCAGGTTCCTCGACAGGGGCTACGAGGCCCTCACGGAGCGCCTCGGCTCGCTGGGGGCCGCGGTCGTGCGCCAGGGCGCGCCCGTGCCCGCGGCGGCGGCCTACGGCGACTGAAACACCCCAAGCGCCGAGGCCCCCGGGCCACAGCAGCACCCTTAGTGCTGACCGGAGCCGGGGCCCGCTAGGCCTCTTCCTCGTCGCTGTGCTCCACGCGCAGCTCGCGGGGGCGGCTCGGCTCGCCCGGGACGAAGCCCGCTAGGTCGTCCTCCGCGGCCTCGTCCCCGTCGTCCGTCCAGCCGTCGCCCAGCGCTGCCGCCCGCGGTCCGTCCTCCGGCGGCTCGGCCGCGGTGCCGAGCTCCTCCTCCGAGCCATCCTCGGTCTCGCCCTCCGGGGCCGTCGCGTCCTCGCCCTCCGGCGCGGTCTCCGCTGCCGCGGCGGCCCCCACGGGCTGGGGCTGGACCGGGCGCACGTCCCCCTGCTCGGCACCCGACGTCTCCTCGACGGCCCGCTCGGCCGTACCCGGCGCCGCGCCCTCCTCGGAGGCCGGACCCGGCGCTAAGGCCGCGGGCTCCGCAGGCTCCAGCGCCGCGGTCCCCGGCGCCTCCGCCGCCACTTCGGCGGCCGACGCGGCGGGCACGCGGCGCCTGAGCCACAGGCCGAACAGCGCGATGACCACGCCGGTGAAGGCCAGCAGCAGCCAGGGCAGGCCGGTGCCGCGGGGGCGCACCGGCGGCTGCAGCAGGCCGCGCGTGAGCACGCGCACCTGCGTGTCTTGGTCGGCGGCGAGAACGTCGACGACGGGAGCGAGCTGCGCCGCGCTCGAGAACGACCACGGCGAGGGCGATGCGGAGAGCTCGCGCCAGTCTGTCGGCGAGAACGCGTCGTAGAGGCCGCTGACGGCGTAGACGTCGGCGTCGGCCCCGAGCTCCCATGGCAGGGTAACGACGAAGACGTCGCCCTCGATGGTCAGCGCCAGCGGCTGCCACGCGACGGGCGCGTCCTCGCTCGGCGGCGCTGACGCCCCGAACGCCCCGCGCGGCGAGATCCGCACGACGTGCTCCCAGCCGCGTCCGGCCGGCATCAGCAGCGCCGGGCCGCGGAGCGTGGCCTCGGCGCCCCCCTCGCCGGCGTCGACGTAGACGTCGACGACCACGCGGTTGAAGCCCGCGGGCAACGCGTCGCTCAGCTCGATCGAGCCCATCGCCACGGTGAGTGTCGTGGGCTCGCCCTCGGCCGCGCCGGGCGTGAGGGCGACCTCCTGGAGGTCGAACAACGAGGCGTTGGCGTAGGCGGGCGACGTGGGCGGCATGAGGGTGCCGTCGCCTGCGGCGTCGCCTGTCGGGTCGAGCAGCCTCAGCGCCGCGGCGGCGGCGAGGGTGATGAGGTTCACGTGTGCGCTCCCAAGAGGGGCGGGCGCTGCTCGGCGGCGGCCTGCGCCCTGGCTTCCCTGGCGATGCGGACCAGCGCCCGCGCCAGCAGCGCGCTGTCGTGCTGGGCGAGGTCGCCCTCGCACAGCAGCGGCAACGTCTCGACGGCGATGCCGGCGTCCTCGAAGCGCCGGCGGGCGAACCTGACGGGCTCGGCACGCTCGGCGGCGTAGGCCCTCAGGCGGCGCTCGTCGAGGGCCGTCTCGTTCACGACCACCAGGTCGGGTCGGCGGGCGCCGTGCTCCATGAGCGCCGCGACGTGGTCGAACGCGTCGAGGCCGTCGGTCTCGCCGGCCTCCGTCATGATGTTCGCGACGTAGACGACGCTGCCGCCGGCGCGGGCCAGCGCGCTCCGCACGCCGGGCACGAGCAGCGGCGGGATCGTGCTGGTGAAGAGGCTCCCGGGGCCCAGGACGATGAGGTCGGCCTCGAGGATCGCCAGCTCCACCTCGGGCAGCGTGGTCGGCGACGACGGGACGAGCGCGACCGACCTCACCGGTCCGTCCACCTCGCGCACGGCGCTCTCGCCGCGCACCACGGTGCCGTCGCGCTTCGTGACCTCGAGCGTCACCGGCTCGGTGGTGGCGGGGTAGACGGCGCCCGAGAGGTCCAGGAGCTCGTTGAGCACGCGCAGCGCCTGCCCGAAGTCGCCCTCGAACTCCCGCAGCGTCGTGATCAGCAGGTTCCCGAACGTGTGACCGCGCAGCTCGTCGCCGCGCTCGAAGCGGTGCTGGAGGAGGCGGCTCAGGCTCGACTCGCGGTTCGACAGCGCCGCCAGGCAGTCGGTGAGGTCTCCCGGGGCGGGCATGTCGAACGCCCGGCGCAGGCGGCCGGAGCTGCCGCCGTCGTCGCTCACGGCCACGACGGCGGTGAGGTTCGAGGTGTGCTCGCGCAGGCCCCTGAGGAGGTTCGAGGTGCCGGTGCCCCCGCCGAGGATCACGACCTTGGGCCCGCGCCCCAGCGTCACCCGCCGGTAGAGGAGCTCGGCGGCGTCCTGCGGCCGCGGCATCCAGTTCGAGAGCAGGGAGCGGTTCAGCCGTCCCACGGCCGCCGTGGCGATGGCTATGCCGGCCACGACCAGCACCAGAGACGTCCAGCCGCCCATCTGCCGCCAGGGCGTCGACACGAGGACGCTCTCGATGGGCTGGGCCAGCGTCTCGCGCCGCTCGTTGAACCACCACAGCACCGCCCCGATCACGCCGAGGACCATGACCAGCCCGCCCAGCACCGCCAGCGCCACGTGGCGCTTCACGCCCATGCCGGGGAGCAGCCACAGACGCCAGGCGTCTAGGCCGGTGCGCCGCGCCTTCATCCCGCCGCCTCCTCGGCCGGCTCCCCGTGCTCGCTCAGCGCCAGGTCGAGGTCGCGGTGCTGGACCACCGTGCGCAGACCGTCGGCCAGGTCGTGGCTGAGGCGCTCGGCGACCGCCACGGAGCGGTGCTGGCCCCCAGTGCAGCCGATCGCGACGGTGTAGGCGGAGCGTCCGGCCGCGCCGGCAGCCTGGCCCGTCAGCGTCCTCACCAGGCTGCGGAGCTGGCTGTACGTCTCCAGCGCCTCGGGCGTGAACACGTACGCCTGGACGCGCTCGTCGGTGCCCGGGAGACGGCGGAGGAACTCGTCGTAGTAGGGGTTGGGCAGGCCCCGGACGTCGAGCACCGTGTCGGCGTCGGTCGGCACGCCGCGCTTGAAGCCGAACGAGACGAGCCTCAGCAGGAAGCCGTCTCCGGTCTGGAAGCGCTCCCTGATCTTCTGCGTGAGGGCGCGGGCCGAGGTGGCGGTCGTGTCGATGACCTCCTGCGCGAGCCCCCGCAGCGGCTCCAGCGCCTTGCGCTCGGTGGCCAGGTCGGCCGTGAGCGTGCCCTGCGAGATCGGGTGCGTGCGCCGCGTGAAGTTGTAGCGCCGCACGAGCACGTCGTCGTTGGCGTCGAGGTAGACGACCTGGGGCGAGAAGCCGCCAGCCCTCAGGTCGGCGATCGCCCGCGGCGCGTCCGCGAGGTAGTGGCCGGCGCGTATGTCGATGCCCACCGCCACGCCCTTGACCTCGTCGGCGAGCAGCCTCACGAGCTGCGGCCAGAGCTGGGGCGGCACGTTGTCGACGGTGAAGAAGCCGATGTCCTCGAGCGCGTGCAGCGCGGTCGTCTTGCCCGACCCGCTGACGCCCGTGAGGACCACGAAGTGCGGGCTCACGAGCCCGCCCCCGCCAGCCAGCGGCAGGCGACCATGACGTCGCCGCGCTCGACGATCGCCACGCCGCCGACCCGTGCCACCAGGTGCCCAGGGCAGAGCACGACGTCCTCGCCGCCGTCCTCCAGCACCGCGAACGCGACACCGCCCACGCTGCGCTGCACCACGTCGCCGGTCGCGGCGGCGAGGCTCAGGCCCGGCGGGGGCTCGCCCTGCTGCACCATGCGCCAGCGCTCGCCGTCGTGCACGACGGTGGCGGGCACGCCGGCGACCGAGACGCCGAAGGCGACGGGCCCGGTGCCGTCGACGAGCTCCCAGTCGTAGCCGCTGAGGAACCCCACGCTCTCCTCGGTGCAGCCGGGTACGGCCGCGCCGGGGCTGAGCTCCACCGGCTGCGCGTCGGCGGTGACGTGCCCGCGGAGCGCCGCGGCCATCGCCTCGGCGGCCTCGCGGCTCGTGTAGCAGCCGACCCTCACGCGCACGAACTGGCGGCCCTGGTTCATGGCGAACTCGAGGTAGGAGGGGAACCCCAGCGCCAGGAGCTGCGCGCTCGCCGCCTGGGCCTCGCGGTAGTCGCGCAGGGCGACGACCTGCACGGCCCACTCGCCCTGTGCCGCGGCGAGGCTCAGGCTCAGCGCGGCCAGGGCGGCGAGGAGCCGCCGCGGGCTCACGCCGCGCTCCTTTCTGCCGCGGCCCGCCTGACGTTCGCCAGCACGCGCCAGCCCACGGCCTGGCTCTTCTCCGGGTGGAACTGCGTGGCGTGCACGTTCCCCAGGGAGAACGCGCTCCTGAACGTGGTGCCGCCGTAGCTGGTGTCGGCGCCGGGCGCCTGCGCGGCGGTGCCGTGCAGGACGGCGTAGTAAGAGTTCGCGAAGTAGGCGTAGGCGCCGGGCGGGACGCCGCGCAGCAGCGCCGGCTCGCCGGTCGGCCACAGGCGGTTCCAGCCCATGTGCGGCACCCTGACGCGCCCGCGGAAGCGCTTGACCTCGCCGGGCACGACGCCCAGGCCGGGGACGCCGGGGTCCTCCTCCGAGCCCTCGAGGAGAATCTGCAGGCCGACGCAGATCCCCAGGAACGGCCGGCCGGCGGCGATGTGCTCGCGCACCAGCGGCTCGAAGCCGGACGCCCTGAACATCGTGGCGACCTGGCCGAACCGGCCCTGGCCGGGCAGCACCAGCAGCTCGGCGCCCTCGGCCTGGCCTGGGTCCGTCGCGACGATCGGCGACAGTCCGGCCAGGGACAGCGCCCTCGCGATGCTGTGGATGTTGCCGGCCCCGTAGTCGATGACGGCGGTGCGCACCGCGGCCTGCGCCATCACAGCACGCCCTTCGTGGACGGCAGCGCGGAGTGGGTGACGCGCGTCGCGGCGCCCAGCGCCCGCGCGAACGCCTTCATGACGGCCTCGCAGACGTGGTGGGTCTCCTCGCCGGCCAGGACGCGCACGTGCACGGTGGCGCCGGCGTGGTTCGCGAAGCCCCTGAGGAGCTCGCGCAGGTGGTAGGCGCTGAAGCCGCCCACGTCTCCGGCGAAGCCGCGCGGCTCGAACGCCAGGTAGGGCCGGCCGGAGAGGTCGATGACCACGTGCGCCAGCGTCTCGTCCATCGGCGCGAAGGCGTCCCCGTAGCGCTCGATGCCCTCGCGCGCGCCCAGCGCCCGGCCCACGGCCTGTCCCAGCGTGATGCCGACGTCCTCGGCGAGGTGGTGGACGTCGACGTGCAGGTCGCCCTCGCCGGCGACCTGCAGCGCGAAGCGCCCGTGCCGCGCGAGCTGCTCCAGGAGGTGGTCGAGGAAGCCGTGCCCGGTGGACGCCGCGGGGGCGGTGGAGGCTGGCGGCGCGTCGAGGTCGAGGGAGACGCTCACGCGCGTCTCGCTCGTCGTCCTCTCCACGTCGGCGCGCCTAGCCACGGGCCGCCTCCACCGCGAGCACGCCCTCTAGCGCCGCGAGGAACGCGTGGTTCTCGCCGGGCAGGCCCACCGTCACGCGCAGGCAGCCGCCGAGGCCGGGCAGGTGGTCCTGGCGCCTCACGACGACGCCCCTCTCCAAGAGGCCGGAGTGCACGCGCTCCGCGTCGTCGACCCTGAAGAGCAGGAAGTTCGTGACGCTGGGGAAGACCGCCACGCCAGGCAGCCGCTCCAGCGCCGCCGCGAGCCTGGCGCGCTCGGCGCGCACGGTGGCGACGCGCGCCGCCACGAGGTCCTGGCGCTCGAGGACCGCCAGGCCGGCCGCGACCTGCACCGAGCCGACGCAGAAGGGGAGCAGGACCTTGCGCAGGTGGACGGCCACGTCCGGCGACGCGAGCGCGTAGCCGAGGCGCGCGCCGGCGAGGCCGGCCGCCTTCGAGAACGTGCGCAGGCGCACGACGCTGTCGAGCTCGCGCGCCAGGTCGTCGTGGTCGAGCCCGGCGAACTCGGCGTAGGCCTCGTCGATGACGGTGAGCCAGCGCCCGCTGGCGTGCGCGGCGCGCGCGAGGCGCGCCAGGCCCGCGGGGTCGAGCGCGTTGCCCGTCGGCGCGGCGGGGTCGGCGAGGAAGGCGACGCCGGAGCGCCCCTCCAGGGCGCGCGTCAGCGGCGCCTCGGGCAGGGAGAAGCCGGGTCCCAGCGGCACCTCGACGAGCTCGGCCCCCAGGACCCGCGCCTGCGCGGCGTAGACGGCGAAGGTCGGCGCCACGGTGAGCACGCTGCGCCCGATGCCGGCCGCGATGGCCAGGGCCTGGATCAGCACGTTCGAGCCGTTGGCGGTCACGACGCCCTCGGCCGGCCAGCCGTGCCGCTCGGCCAGGGCCCGCTCGAGGTCGACCGGGTGCAGCGGCGGGTAGCGGTTGAGGGCCGCGGACGCGACGCGCTCGGCGACGGCGCGCGCCAGCTCCGGCGCGTCGTCGGGCGCCTCGTTCTGGTCGAGCTTCACCGGCTGCGCGTGAGGCGTGAACCGGTAGGCCGGCAGGCGCCTGACTTCTTCCCTGATGACCATCTCGCCCATGCTAGCGCCGGGCCGCCGCGTGACGGCCCGCGGACGCCCTACTGCCCGGCCCGCTCGCGCGCCGTGGCGATGAGCTCCTCGAGGCTCGGCCCCAGGCCCGGGTCGAGCTCGACGGCGGTCTCGAGCTCCTCGAGCGCCTGCTGGTAGTTCCGCAGCGACATCTGGACCAGGCCGAGGTTCAGGTGCGCCTGGGCGTTCTCGCCGTTGGCGGCGACGGCCCGCCTGAGGTTCTGCAGGGCCATGTCGTAGCGGCCGAGCTGGAGGTAGGCGTAGCCGATGTTGTTGAGGACGATGTCGCTCTCCCCGAACGCCTCCAGGGCCGTCTGGTAGTCGGCGATCGCGCCGCGGTGGTCGCCGGTGAGCTGCCTGGCGTAGCCGCGGTAGAAGGCCGCCAGCGGGTTGTCCTCCTGCGCGGCCAGCGAGCGACCGAACGCGTCCCTGGCGGCGATGTAGTCCTCGACGTCGAGCGCGTAGAGGCCCTGCTGGAAGGCCACGCCGGCCTCCTCGTTGAAGGTCACGTCGGCGTCTCCCGTCAGCTCGGCCTGCTGCTCCAGCAGCGAGAGGCTGCGCTGGGCGAGCGCGTTGTCCTCGTCGAGCTCGAGGGCGCGCTGCAGCGCGGCGCGTCCGTCGTCGAGCCGGCCCATCCGCACGAGCGCCGTGCCGTAGAGGGCCTGGAGCTGGGCGTCGTCGGGAGCGTCCTGGGCGAGGGGCTCGAGCAGCTCGAGAGCCCCGGCGGCGCGCCCCGCGGCGAGGTAGACCTCCGCCAGCGCGCGGTCGACCTGCGGACCGGTGCCGCGCTGCGCCTCGAATACCTCCTGGGCGCCGCCCAGGTCGCCGCTGCGCGCCAGCGCCACGGCCAGCATGCCGCCCACCTCGCGGTCGTTCGGGTTCGCCTCGTAGACGGGCCGGAGGAGCTCGGCGGCCTCGGCCGGCCGGCCGGCCTTCACGAGCAGGTCGGCGCGCGCGACCTTCAGCTCGGCGCTGTCGGGGTAGAGCTCCTCGCCCTGGGCGACGAGCTCCAGGGCCCGATCGGCGTGGGAGGCGGGGAGCTGGCGGGCCAGCGCGTAGAGGGCGGCCGACCGGGACAGCGGGTCGGACACCGCCTGCGCGAGGTAGTCGAGGGCGCCGTCGGCCTCGTCGTTGCGCACCAGCAGGTCGACGATCGTGCCGCGGAGCAGCACCGACTCGGGCGCGTAGCGCTCGCCGCGGCGCAGCGCCTGCAGCCTCCGCACCGGGTCGCTCTCGCGCTCGGCGAGACGCAGGTGGGCGTCGACGAAGCGCGGGTAGGCGGCGATGGCGGCCTGCAGGTCGCCGGCGGGGTCGGCCTCGGTCTGCTCGGGCAGGGACGCGCGCCCCGCCAGCGCGATGGCGTGGGCCGGGTTCGTCTCCAGCGCGCGGGCGAAGGCGGCCGCGGCCTCCTCGGCCCGTCCGGCCGAGCGCAGCACGACGCCCGCCGTCGCCTGCACCTCGGCGTCCTCGGGCGCGGCCTCGGCGGCGCGGGCGGCGATGTCGGCGGCGGTCTGCAGGTCGCCGGCGAGCGCGGTGGCCTTGGCGTACTCGCTGAGCACCCAGGCCGAGTCGGCGTCGAGGTCGGCCGCCGCGGCCAGGTCGGTGACGTTGGCGCCCGGCAGGCCGGAGGCGGAGAGGCCGGTGGGGCCGAGGCTCGGCAGCGATGGGGTCTGCGCCGCCGCCGCGCGCACGCGCTCCAGGTCGGCGTCGGGGGCGACGATGCGCGCCACCTGCTCGGCGACCGCGACGGCCAGCTCGGACGGGTCAGACCCGCTGGCCTGGACGGTCTGCACGTCGCCGGCGATCTGGACGTTGACGGTGGCCTGCGCGCCGCCGCCGCCGAGCGACACCTGGCCGGTGACGAGCGCGCCGGCGTCGAACAGCCGGGCGACGGTCTCGTTCACGTCGGTCTCGGCGTCGACGGCCTTGTTCGCCACCAGGGCCACGTCGCCGACCGGCGGCGCGTAGACGTTGGGCAGCTGGTTCAGGGACCGCTGCAGGGCGGTCGAGAGGCCCAGTTGGTAGGCCTGCGTCGCGGCGGCCGCGTCGAACGGGAAGACAGCGACGCGGGTCACCTGCGCGGCGGCGAGGTTGAGGAGAGCCGCCCCCAGGACGACGAGGAGGCGGGTAGGAAAGTGCGCGCTCATCGGCATGTCGCGGCAGTATAACCAGCACCGGTGAGAAGGCTGAGGCCGGTGGAGAGGCGAGTTTATCCGTTCAGGACGGCAGCTTCTGGGGTCCGAACGCGCCGGGGATCAGCGCCTCCACCGTCGTCCTCACGGCCTCCCCGCGGTGGTTCACGAGGTACACCTCGGCGTCCGGCGCGAACTCGAACAGCACCTGTCGGCAGGCCCCGCAAGGCGAGGCCGGCTCGTCGGTCTCCGTGTACACCACGACCTGGCTGAAGCGCCGCCGCCCCGCCGTCACCATCGCCTGCACGGCCGACTGCTCGGCGCACCGCGTGAGGCCGAAGCTCGCGTTCTCGACGTTGGCCCCGGCGTGGACGCTGCCGTCGTCGGCCCGCACCGCCGCGCCGACGGCGAAGCGCGAGTAGGGCGCGTAGGCGTTGGCCTGGGCCCTCCTGGCCGCGGCCAGGAGGTCGGCGGGCACGCCGGCCGGCAACGCCCCGTTCGCCCGCCCGGCGCTCACGCCGCTCCCAGCCAGTCGCCCAAGCGCGTCAGCAGGGGAGGGCCGAGCACGACGAGCCCCACCAGGACCGCGCCTATGGAGGCCGTGAGCACCGCCGCGGCGGCCAGGTCCTTGGCCGTGCCGGCCAGCGGCTGGTGGTCGGGCGAGGCGAGGTCCACCACGGCCTCCACGGCGCTGTTCGTCAGCTCCAGCGCCAGCACCAGGGCGCTGGCGAGCACGATCGGCGCCGCCGGGGCTCGCAGCCAGGCGGCCGCCACGAGCGCGGCCAGGCCGATCGCGGCCTCGATGCGCAGGTTCGGCTGGGTGGCCCAGGCCCGCGCCAACCCGGCGCCGGCCACGGCGAACGACCTCCCTAGTCGGGCTCTGTCCAATACCATCACTCCTCCGGGGAACCGACGACGGCGCTGAGCAGGGCGACGGCCCGCTCCTGGGCTGCGACGAAGGGCCGCCACTCCTCCTCGGTGACGTGGTCGTGGCCCAGCAGGTGGGTGAGCCCGTGGGCCGCCAGCGTGGCGACCTCGGTGTCGAGGTCGTGACCGGCGGCGGCGGCCTGCCGCGCGGCGGTGTCGAGGCTGACGACGACGTCGCCGAGGTGCGGCACGGCGGGGAAGCCCACGTCGGTGGGCTCCGAGGTGGGGTAGGAGAGCACGTCGGTGGGTCCAGGCACGCCGCGGTCGCGCTCGTTCAGGTGCGCGATCTTCGCGTCGTCGACGAGGACCAGCGTGACCTCGCGCGCGCCCTGACCCCACTCGGCAAGCAGGTTCTCGAGCACGGCGGCCACCTCGCTAGCGCGTGGGTAGCGGCCTGTCTCGTCTATCGCCTCGACGGGCACCGCTCACCTCCTCGCGCCCCTTGGCGCCCGCCCCGCCCTCGCGGACGGGAGAGCCGTCGCCGACGACGCCGCGCGCGACCTTGAGCCCGCGGATCTCCTCGGCGCTGGGGTAGCTGACGCGGCGGTGCAGGACCGCGGTGAGCATGCGCTCGAAGGTGTTCGAGATGACCTCGAGGTCGGTGAAGTTCAGGTGGCTCTCGGCGAACTGGCCGTCCTGCTGCCTCTGCTCGACGATCCTGTCGATGAGCCCGCGGATCGCCGCCGGGCTGGGGTCCTGGAGCGTCCGCGACGCCGACTCGATCGAGTCGGCGAGCATGAGCACGGCGGTCTCCTTGCTGCGCGGCTTCGGGCCGGGGTAGCGGAAGTTCAGCTCCTCGACCTTCCCCTCCTCGAGCGCCCGCTTGTAGAAGTAGCTGAGGACCGTGGTGCCGTGGTGCTCGGCGATGAACGGCTCGAGCTCGCGGGGCAGGCCGTACTGGCGCGCCAGCTCGATGCCGTCGCGCACGTGGCTCGTCACGATCAGGTAGCTGAGGTGCGGGCTGAGGTTGTCGTGCGGGTTCTCGCCGCTGAACTGGTTCTCGATGAAGAACTGCGGCCGGCGCGTCTTGCCGACGTCGTGGAACAGCGCCCCGACGCGCGCGAGGAGCGCGTTGCCGCCGATGTTCTTCACGGCCTGCTCGACGAGGTTCGAGATGATCAGGCTGTGCTGGTAGGTGCCCGGCGCCTCGGTGACGAGGAGCTGCAGCAGCGGGTTCGTGGGGCTCGAGAGCTCGAGCAGCCTGAAGTCGGTGAGGAACGAGAACACGCTCTCGGCGACGGGCAGCAGGCCGAGCGCGACCACGCCGGCCAGCGCGCCCCCGACGATCACGAGGCCGGCGGCGGCCGCGGCCTCGGCCGTGCTCATGCCGCCGGTCACGAGCACCGTGGCGTAGGTGGCCAGCCCGGCGATCGCGCCGCCGGCGAGGCCGGCCAGGGCCACGGAGAGGCGCGTGCGCCTGGCCTGCACGAGGAGCGAGGCGGCGACGGAGCCGACCAAGGTGGCGATCAGGGCCTGCAGCGGCGCCGCCGGCACCAGCAGGCCGACCACCACGGCGGTCCACGCCGACCACGCCAGGCCCGGCGCGGTGCCCAGCAGCGCCGCGACGACGAGCGGGGCCAGCGGCGCGAAGAGGAAGTGCGGCGAGGCCTCGACGGCCAGCCGCTGCACGCCCACGACCACGGCGGTCGTGGCGATGAGGAACGCGAGCTGGTTCCCCGTGACCCGCGAGCGCACGTAGTCGCGCCCGATTACGAGGGGCGCCGTTAGCAGCAGGGCCAGCGCCAGGCAGCCGATCACGATCCAGACCGTCTGGGTGGCGGCGTCGGCGCTGGCGCTGTAGAGGCCCAGCCTGTCGAGCACGCGCAGGTGGTCCTCGGTGAGCGGCTCGCCCTCCTCGACGATGACCTCGCCGGCGGCGAGGGTCTGCATCACCGGCCTTATCGCCTCGGCGGCGGCGTCGCGCGCGGCCTGGGTCAGCACCTCGTCGGGCAGCGCCGTGGCCACGAGCCGGCGCTCGAGCACGATGCGCACCTCGCGCTGCCGCTCGGGCGGCGCGACCGCGACCGCCGCCTCCGTGACGTCGTCGATCTGGTCCGCGCGCACGCCGTTCGGGTCCTGGTAGGCGTCGATGACGACGGCCGCCGACTCGCTCGGCAGGCCGGAGGCGGCGATGCTGGCGATCACGAGGTCGCGCAGCTCGGTGTCGACGGTGTGGACGGTCTCGATCTGCGCCCTGGCGGCCTGCCGCTGACGCTGCGTGGCCAGGAGGTCGACGACCTCGGTCGCCACCGGGGCGACGAACGTCTGCGGGCTCGGCTCGCCCAGCCTCAGCGGCGTGCGCTGCCTCAGGCCGTAGACCGAGTAGAGCAGCAGCGCCAGCACCAGGGCCAGAGCCGTGGCCAGGAGCCAGAAGCCCGTCTGGGAGCGCCTCTTCCTGTCAGGCGTGCTGCTCATAGGCCAGGATGATCTGCGCGACCAGCGGGTGGCGCACGACGTCGGCCTTGCTGAACTCGATGAAGCTGATCCCTTCGATGTCCCTGAGTATCGACCGGGCGACCTTGAGCCCGCTCTGCACCGAGCCGGGCAGGTCGACCTGCGTCGTGTCGCCGGTGACCACGACCTTGCTGTTGAAGCCCATGCGCGTGAGGAACATCTTCATCTGCTCTGGCGTCGTGTTCTGGGCCTCGTCGAGGATGATGAAGGCGTCGTTGAGGGTGCGTCCGCGCATGAACGCCAGCGGCGCCACCTCGATCGTGCCCTGCTCGAGCAGGCGCTCGACCCTGTCGGCCGGCAGCATGTCGTAGAGCGCGTCGTAGAGCGGCCTGAGGTAGGGGTCGATCTTCGCCTGCAGGTCGCCGGGCAGGAAGCCGAGGCGTTCCCCGGCCTCCACGGCCGGGCGCGTCAGGATGATGCGCTTGACCCGGTTCGCGCCCAGGGCCTCCACGGCCATCGCCACGGCCAGGTAGGTCTTGCCCGTGCCGGCCGGACCCAGGCCGAAGGTGATGGGGTTGTCGGCGATGGCCTTCACGTAGCGTCGCTGGCCGGCTGTCTTGGGCCGCGCGCGTCCGGGCAGCCGCGGGGCGTCGGTCGCCTCGCCGTTCCCGGGGGCCTCGGCGGACCCGTCGAAGGCGCCGAACTCGATCTCGGCCAGGCTCGGCTCCGAGCCGCTGCGTATCGCGTCGAGCAGGCTGCGGAACGTGGCCTCCGCCTCCCTCACGGCGGGCTCGTCGCCCACGAGCTTGAGCTCGTCGCCGCGCGCCACCACCTTGGCGCGGAGCTTCTGCCGGAGCAGCTTCAGGTTCTCGTCGTTCTTGCCGTACAGCGAAAGGGCCTCGGCCGGGCTCTTCAGCTTCAGTGTCAGTGAGGTCGCTATCTTTCCCTCCAGTGGCGGAGCGCCCGCGGGCGGCTCAGCACCTCGTGCCAGACCAGGCCGGCGAGGATGCTCCCCCTGTCCGTACGCAGCGCCCAAGCGCGGCCCAGTGTAGCCCCACCGGGCCCCGCGACCGGTCGCATGCCGTCGACGGGCGGCTCCTTGCCGATCTCGGCCGCCGCGGCCCTGGCGCTGCGCCTGTCGCGCCGCGAGACGCCCACCAGGGGCGCCACGGAGGGGCGCGGTCCGCGCCGGCCGCCCTCGCGGCCGAGCCCGCCGACGGTGGGCGGGCGGCCCCCCACGCCCTCCACGCCGCCGACGCCCTCGACCCCGCCCATGCCCTCGCGCCCCAGGACCGTGGCGCCGCGTCGCGAGGAGGGCGGCGCGCCCTCGCGCCCCAGGATGGTGTCGGAAGGACGCTGCCCGGGCGGCAGGGCGCCCTCCCGCCCCAGGATCGCGTCGGCCGGACGCTGCGCGGGCGGCGGGGCGCCCTCGCGGCCGATCACGTAGCCGCCGGTGGGGTAGGCGTCGGGGACCGCGCCCTCCGGCCCGATGACGTACCGCTCCGCCGGCTGCCCGGCGGCCTCCGGAACGCCACCGCCCGCGGTCCGGCCGAGGTCGGAGAGCCGGCGCTCGGGTGCGCTCACCAGCCGGCCCTCGAACGGGTCGCTCGACACCAGCGAGCCGGGCCTGGCGGTGCTGGCCCGCGTGCCGGCCGCCTCGCGCAGGCGCGCCCGCTGCTCCTCGCGCCTCTGCGCCTCCTCGACCCGCCTCCTTATCTCGGCGAGCGTGACCGGCGGCTCGTCGGCGCCGGTCGACGCCGTGGGCGCCCCGGCCCCGCGCCCCTGCCCGGCGGAGCGCCCCGTCCCCGGACGCGTGCGACCCCGTCCGCCCCTCCGCGCCCCCGAGAACAGCGGGAGCACGACGAAGACGACGAAGAACAGGACGCCGAGGATCGTGTCGAGGTCCATGGCCTCAGGCGCCGTCCTCTTCGGCGGCGCGGGCGATGTTCCCGCGCATCGTCGTGTCGGACTGGATGTTCTGTAGCTGGTAGTAGTCCATCACGCCGATGTTCCCGGAGCGGAACGCCTCGGCGATCGCCAGCGGCACCTGCGCCTCGGCCTCCACGACCTTGGCGCGCATCTCCTCGACGCGGGCCCTGTTCTCCTGCTCGGCGGCGACGGCCATGGCGCGGCGCTCCTCGGCCTTGGCCTGGGCCACGCGCTTGTCGGCCTCGGCCTGGTCGGTCTGGAGCTGGGCGCCGATGTTGCGCCCGACGTTCACGTCGGCGATGTCGATCGAGAGGATCTCGAACGCCGTGCCCGAGTCGAGGCCCTTGGCCAGCACGGTCTTCGAGATGATGTCTGGGTTCTCCAGCACGCCCTTGTGCGACAGCGTCGAGCCGATCGACGAGACGACGCCCTCGCCGACGCGCGCGATGATCGTCTCCTCGCCGGCGCCGCCGACCAGGCGCTCGAGGTTCGCGCGCACCGTGATGCGCGCGGTGGCGATGAGCTCGATGCCGTCCTTGGCGACGGCCGAGACGTTCGGCGTCTGGATCACCCGCGGGTTCACGGAGACGCGCACGGCGTCGAGCACGTCGCGTCCCGCGAGGTCGATGGCCGCGGCCCTGTCGAACGGCAGGGCGATGCGCGCCTTGTCGGCGGCGATGAGCGCGTCGACGACCCTGTCGACGTTGCCGCCCGCCAGGTAGTGGGCCTCGAGCTGGTTCTGGCTGACCTCGATGCCCGCCTTGTCGGCCTTGATGAGCGGCAGGATGATCCGATGCGGCGGCACGCGCCGCAGGCGCATGGCCACCAGGCTGACGAGGCTCACCTTGACGCCGGCGGCGATCGCCGATATCCACAGCCCGATCGGGATGATCGAGAAGAGGATGATGAAGAAGAGGATTATGGCGCCGGCTAGGATGATCAGCGGTACGTCCATCAGCTCTCCTCACGGCCCGGTCCGGCCGGGTCTGAGTCTGCGGCGAGCGAGTCGCCGCCTTCAGCGGTGGCAGCGCCGCCCGAGGCGGCCTGGTCCGCGTCCACAGCACGCACGGTCACGCGGTTGCCCTCGACGCGCAGCACCCTGATGCGGCTCCCCGCGGGCACGTAGTCGCCCTCCGAGACGACGTCGACCCGCGACGAGCCGAACCGGGCCACGCCGGCCGGCCGCAGGTCGGACAGCGCGGTGCCGACCGCTCCCAGGAGGTCGGGGACGTCCTCGGCGATGACCGTGGGCCCGGTAGGCGTGGCGAGGCGCGTCGACAGCCTGAACGCCGACGCCACCCGGCTGTTGGGCAGCATCCACAGCAGGACGGCCAGCAGCACGCCGCCCATCAGCGCGCCGTAGCCGATCACCGAGAGGCTGTTCTCCTCGAAGATGCGCACGACGGCGAAGACCATCGCGACGAGCCCCAGCACCCCGGCCAGGCCGAACCCGGGCAGCACCAGCACCTCGACGGCCAGCAGCACGACGCCGGCCACGAGCAGCAGCAGGTCGACGGGTCCGGCGGGCGTGGCCACGAACGCCGAGTAGGCGAAGGCCGCCAGGGCGACGACGCCGATCGCGCCCGGCACGCCGAAGCCGGGGGAGAAGATCTCGATGAGGAGCCCGCCGATCCCGACCACGAGCAGCACGGCGGCGAGCAGGGGCCGGGAGAGGAAGGCGCCGAGGCGCTCGCCGAAGGTCGGCTCGAGGCGCTGCACGGGCACGCCGCCGTAGCCGAAGCTCTCGAGGGCCTCGGGCACGGTGGCGGCCTCGACGTCGGCGATGCCGTGCTCGACGGCCTGCCTGGCCGTCAGCGTCACGAGCTCGGTGGCGGTGGAGAGCCCGGGGATCACGACGCTCTCGTCGACCATGCCCTCGGCCACCGTGGCGTTGCGGCCGCGGGCCTCGGCCACGCTGCGGAACTCGCCCCGCAGCGCCGACGTGAACTTCTCGTCGACGGGCGCGATGCCCGTGGGCGTGGCGAGGATGGGCAGCGCGGCGCCGATCGAGGAGCCGGGCAGCATCGCCAGGCGCTCTGCGGCCATGGCGATGAGCGCGCCGGCGCTGAAGGCGTTCTGCACGACGGCGATCGTGGGCACCTGCGCCTCGTGGAGGATCAGTCCGACGATGTCCTGCATCGCGTCGACGGAGCCCCCCGGCGTGTCGATGTAGAACGCCAGGGCGAGCGGCCGCTGGTCGTTCGCGCGCGCGACCCTGGTGCGGACGATCGCCGTCGTGGCGGTAGTGATCTCGCCCTCGATGGGGACGAGCCACACCTCCCCCAGGACGCCGGCGGGCGGCGGCTGCGCCACCGCGGGCGGAAGCGCGAGGAGGGCCAGCAGCGTCAGCGCGGCCACGAGGGCGCGCGGCGCCGGACCCGGGGTTCGCATCACGCGGTCAAGATACCACCCCTCGCGTCCCGAACGGCCTCCGCGGGGCGTCAGCGCGCGGCCCCGTCGGGGCGTGGCCACGGACGCTCGACAGGCCGGCGGGTCCCTGGCCGGCCCACGATGGGGAACGGCGCCCCCCGAGGACGGGGAGCGCCGTGCAGCACGTGGCGGGGGCAGTAGGACTCGAACCCACGACCTACGGTTTTGGAGACCGCCGCTCTACCGACTGAGCTATACCCCCGCGGGCGGTCGCGCGCCGCTACCGGCGGCCGAAGACAGAGTATACCCCGCGCCCGCCGGCACGTGTGGCGGCCAAGGGGGTCGTCGCCGAGGAGAACCCCGCGACGGAGGACGCCCCGCGAGGCGTGCTATAAGTTCCGGCATGCAGGCTGGCACCGAGGTACTCGAGCGCGTCACCTTCACCGAGGCCGGCGCCCGCCGCGCCCGCGAGCTCCTCGCCGGCAGCGGCCTCCCCGGCGCGGCCGTGCGCATCTTCGTGAAGTCGGGCGGCTGCAGCGGCTACCAGTACGGCATGAAGATCGACGACAAGCGCCTGGAGGGCGACAGGGAGTTCGAGTCGAACGGCGTGCAGCTGGTCGTCGACCAACGCTCCTGGCCGCTCCTCCGCGGCAGCGAGGTCGACTTCGTCGAGAACCTCATGGGCGGGGGCTTCAGCGTGCGCAACCCCAACGCCTCGTCCGAGTGCGGCTGCGGGCACAGCTTCCGCACCGACGGCGCCCCTCCGCCCGCCGAGGGCGGCAGCTGCGGCTAGGGCCGAGCGCCGGAGAAGGACCAGGGGCGCCCCGCCGGGCGCCCCTTCTCGTGCACGCGTCGCGTGGGCGCGCCTCATCAGGCGGCCTCGTCCTCCGGGAAGCGGTAGCGCAGCACCGGCTGCCTCGCGGCCTTGACCTCGTCGAGGCGCCTCACCGGCGTGTCGTACGGCGCGCCGTGCAGGTAGTCGGGGTCCCGCGCCGCGCGCTCCAGCACCTGACGCAGGGCCTCCACGTAGGCGTCGAGCGTCTCGAGCGGCTCCGTCTCGGTCGGCTCGATCATCATGGCCTCCTTGACCGTCAGCGGGAAGTAGACGGTCATCGGGTGCATGCCGTGATCGAGCAGGGCCTTGGCGACGTCGAGCGTCCGCAGGCCCTCGGGGGGCTGCGCCACGAACTCGTGCATGTTCACGCGGTCGAAGGGCACCCTGAAGCCGAGCTGTTTCAACCTCACGCGCAGGTAGTTCGCGTTCAGGACGGCGTAGCCGCTGACCTGCCTCAGGCCCTCGCGGCCCAGGGCCCTGATGTAGGCGTAGGCGCGCACGAGGTTCCCGAAGTT
The DNA here is from genome assembly GCA_036381035.1 of Trueperaceae bacterium. Classification (NCBI taxonomy): domain Bacteria; kingdom Thermotogati; phylum Deinococcota; class Deinococci; order Trueperales; family Trueperaceae; species Trueperaceae bacterium. Next base: position 35,251 of record DASVDQ010000014.1, read on the forward strand.
CCCGAAGTGGCTGCGCATGCGGCCGATGGAGCGCGGGCGGTCCTCGACGGCCACGTACTCGTCGCCACGCCTCTCGATCACGGGGACGGGCAGGAACTCCGCGAGGCGCGCCTTCACGCCCACGGGCCCTGTGCCGGGCCCGCCGCCGCCGTGGGGCGTCGTGAACGTCTTGTGCAGGTTGAGGTGCACGACGTCGAAGCCCATGTCGCCGGGCCGCACGCGGCCGAGGATCGCGTTGAGGTTGGCGCCGTCGTAGTAGAGGAGGGCGCCGGCGGCGTGAGCGACGCGGGCGAGGTCGAGGATGCGCCGCTCGAACAGCCCTAGCGTGTTCGGGTTCGTGAGCATCACGGCCGCCACGTGGGGGCCCATCTCAGCCTCGTAGGCCTCCAGGTCCACCTCGCCCCCGGGGCCGGTGGGCACCTCGCGCACCTCGTAGCCGGCCATCGCCGCCGTGGCGGGGTTGGTGCCGTGGGCGCTGTCCGGCACCAGCACGACGCGCCGCTGCTCGCCCTCGCCGCGCGACTCGTGGTAGGCGCGGATCATCAGCACCCCGGCGAGCTCGCCGTGCGCGCCGGCGGCGGGCTGGAGGCTGAAGGCGTCCATGCCGGTGATCGCGCACAGGTCGCGCTGGAGCTCGTACATCAGCTGCAGCGCGCCCTGGGCGGTCTCCGGCGCCTGGTAGGGATGAAGGTCGGAGAAGAGCTTCGCGGCCTCCTCGTTGACCTTGGGGTTGTACTTCATCGTGCAGGAGCCGAGCGGGTAGAAGTTGGCGTCGATCGAGAACTGCCGGTGCGCGAGCTGGGTGTAGTGGCGCACGAGGTCGAGCTCGGAGACCTCCGGCAGCCGGGGCGGCGCCTCGCGCAGGTTCTCCTCGCCCAGGGCGCCGGCCAGGTCGAACCGGCGCGGGGCGGGCGGCTGGGCGCCGCGGCGGCCGGCCTTCGACCGCTCGTAGACGAGGGGGAAGTCAGCCACGGGCCACCGCCGCGGGGCGGCGCGCGCCCACCTCGTCGAGGGCCGCCACCAGGGCGTCGATGTCCGCGTCGCTCACGCGCTCCGTGGCCGCGAGCAGCACGGCGTCGCCGAGCCCGAACTCCTCCGGCACCGGCACGCCGGCGTGGACGCCGCGCTGCGCCAGCGCCGCGCGCACCTCGTCGGCGGGCCCGGCCACGGGCAGGACGAACTCGGCGAAGAAGCGGCTGCCCGTGAGCGGCGCGAAGCCGGCCGCGGTGAGCCGCTCCGCGAGCGCGTGCGCGCGCTCGACGGTGCCGGCCGCGACCTCGCGCAGGCCCTCGGGGCCCAGTGCCGCCACGTTCACGGTGGCCATCAGCGCCGTGAGCTGGTGGTTCGTGCAGATGTTCGACTTCGCCTTGCTGCGGCGGATGTGCTGCTCGCGCGCCTGCAGGGTGAGCACGAACGCCCGCCGGCCGTCGACGTCGGTGGTCTGGCCGACGATGCGGCCGGGGAACTGACGCAGCAGCTCCTCGCGCACGACCATGAAGCCGAACGTGGGGCCGCCGAAGGAGGGCGGGTTGCCGAGGGTCTGCCCGTCGCCGACGGCGACATCGGCGCCGTAGGCGCCCGGCGGCGCGAGCAGGGCCAGCGAGAGCGGGTCGACGACGGCGACCATCAGCGCCCCCGCCGCGTGGGCGGCGTCGGTGAGGCGACGCATCTCCTCGAGGTAGCCGAGGAAGTTCGGCTGCTGCACCAGCACGCCGGCGACGTCGTCGCCGAGGGGCAGGTCCGCGGTCGTGAGGGGGGAGAGGTCGGCGACGTCGATGCGGACCCCGAGCGGCCGCAGGTACGTCTCGACGACGGCGCGCGTCTCGGGATGCACGCCGCGGCTGACGACGACGCGGTCCCGGCGGGTGTGCCGCACGGCCAGCAGCGCCGCCTCCGCCGTGGCCGACGCCCCGTCGTACATCGAGGCGTTGCTGACGTCGAGCCCCGTGAGCTCGCACATCATCGTCTGGTACTCGAAGGTCGCCTGCAGGATGCCCTGCGAGACCTCGGGCTGGTACGGCGTGTAGGCCGTGACGAACTCGCTCTGCAGGGCCAGGTGGGGCGTGACGCTGGGGATGAAGTGCCGCCTGACGCCGCCGCCCAGGAAGTCGGGCCCGCGGGTGCGGTTCCTCTCGGCCAGGGAGCGCATGTGCTCGAGCAGCGCGGCCTCGTCCATGCCGGGCGGGAGGTCGATCTCCGGGTCGCGCAGCTCGGCGGGCAGGTCGTCGAACAGCTCCCCGATGGAGCCCGCGCCGATGGCCTCCAGCGCCCTGCGCTCGTCCTCCGGCGTGTGCGGGTGGTAGCGCACGCTCACCCCTCGGCCAGGGTGGCGGCGTAGGCCTGGGCGTCGAGGAGCCCCTCGTACTCGTCCTCTGCCGACGGCGCGAGGCTGAACAGCCAGCCGTCCTCGTACGGGCTCTCGTTGATCGCCTCCGGCCTGGTCTCGAGCGCGGAGTTCACGGCGACGACCTCGCCGCTCACCGGGGCGTAGATGTCGGAGGCGGTCTTCACGGACTCGATCACGGCCACCGCGTCGCCCTTGGCGACCTTGCGCCCGACCTCTGGCAGCTCGACGAAGACGACGTCGCCCAGCTGGTCCTGGGCGTAGTCGGTGACGCCCACGACGACGGTGCCGTCGTCGTCCTTCCGCGCCCACTCGTGGGTCTCGGCGTAGCGAAGGTCGTCTGGCGTTCTCATGCTGCTGCTCCTCCAAGCCGCGCTCGCCTCCGCGGCGCGCGCCGTGCTCGTCACCTCTGGTGGAACGGCGGCTTCACGACGACGGCGCCCATGGGCCGGCCGCGCACCTCGACCCAGAGACGGCTGCCAGGCTCCGCGTGGGCGGCGTCCACCCAGGCGAAGCCGATGCTCTCGCGCGTGAGCGGCGAGAGCGTCCCGGAGCTGACCTCGCCGACGGTGTTCCTGTCCCTGTCGAGGACCCGGTAGCCCTGGCGGGGTATGGCCCTGTCGACCATCCTGATGCCCACCAGGCGCCGACGGCACTCGCTGCCCCACATGGCCTCGCGTCCGTGGAAGGGCTTGTCCTTCACGACCCAGGCGAAGTCGGTGCACAGGGGGTTCGTGCTCTCGGTCAGCTCGTGACCGTATAGGGGGAACCCGGCCTCGAGGCGCAGCGTGTCGCGCGCGCCCAGGCCGCACGGCGTGGCGCCGGCGCCGACGACCACGTCCCACACCGCCGCGGCGTCGTCCGGCCGCACGAAGACCTCGAAGCCGTCCTCGCCCGTGTAACCGGTGCGGCTGAGCCTCACCGGGACCCCTGACACCGCGGCGTCGACGGTAGCGTTGCGCTTCACCTCGGTCAGGTCGGGCTCCACGAGCCTGTCGAGCAGCAGGGCCGCGCTGGGGCCCTGCACCGCTATCAGCGCCCACGCGTCGCTCTCGTCCTCCACGGCGACGTCCCGCCCTTCGGCCAGGCGCCGCAGGTGCGACACCACGGCGTGGCGGTTCGCGGCGTTGGCGACGATCAGGTACTCGTCCTCGCCCTCGCGGTAGACGTACAGGTCGTCGACGACGCCTCCGGAGTCGTTCGGCAGCATGCTGTACTGGCCGCGGCCCGCCCTCAGCCTGGCCGGGTCGTTGAGCGTGGCGTAGGAGAGGAACGCCGTGGCCTCGGGCCCGGAGACCCTGACCTCGGCCATGTGCGAGACGTCGAAGGCGCCCACGCCGCTCCTGACCGCGAGGTGCTCCTCGTTGATGCCGCCCTGGTAGTGGAGCGGCATCTCGTACCCCGCGAACTCCACCAGCCTGGCGCCCAGCTCGAGGTGCTTCTGGTGGAGGGGCGTGCGGAGCATCGGCGCGAGGATATCACGCCCCTGCGGGCGCTCCCGGAGCCGCGGGCGGCGGGGGAGAGCCCGCGGCAGAGCCCGACGGGCCTCACCGCTGTGGCCCGTCTAGGACCCGCGAGGCCGCCCGGCGAGACCCGGCAGCGAGGCCGGTCGGGACCACGCGGGACGGTCTGTCGTGAACGAGCGGTCAGGCCTTCTGGGCCAGCTTCTCGAGCACCATCGTGGCGACGGCGCGCAGCGGCTCGAAGACGCCCTTGAACTCCGCGGCGACGGCCTCGAAGACCTGGAACCTGCCCTCGGGGTTGAGCACCGCGTTCAGCATCTCCATGGGCAGGGCGTCAGGCAGGTCGCGCTTGTTGAACTGCAGGACCGTGGGCACGTCGGCGAGGCGCAGGTTGTACTCCTGCAGGTTCTCGCGCAGGTTGCGCAGGCTCTCGGCGTTCGCCCTCAGGCGGTCCGGCGCCGAGTCGGCGACGAACACGACGCCGTCGACGCCGCGCAGGATCAGCTTGCGCGAGGAGTTGTAGAAGACCTGCCCCGGCACCGTGTAGAGGTGGAAGCGGGTCTTGAAGCCGTTGACCTTGCCCAGGTCGAGGGGCAGGAAGTCGAAGAAGAGCGTGCGCTCGTCCTCGGTGGCGAGCGAGACCATCTCGCCCTTCGACTCGGCCGGGACCTGGTCGTAGATCTGCTTGAGGTTCGTCGTCTTCCCGGACAGGCCGGGTCCGTAGTAGACGATCTTGAAGTTGATCTCCCGGACCGCGAAGTTGATCGTGCTCATCGTTCCCTCGTCCCGAACAGCCCGTCGAGCAGGGCGGCGGTGGAGTCCGACCACTCCTTGTCGAACTCCACGGCGGGCGGCGCCTCCTGGGAGGCCTCGATGACGGCGCGGATCTCCGCGGCCGCCAGCTTGGTCGCCATCTTCACCCTACCGAGCTGGGCGCCGGAGTCGAAGACGGTCACGAGCAGGGCCTCCTCACCCAGCTCCTCGAGGTAGGTCCCCACCTCTTCGCCCTGCTGCACCGTCTCCTTGAAGCCCTCCTCGCCGAACAGCTGCGCGATGGCGCGGTTGGCGGAGTAGTTGGAGGCGATGAGCGTGGCGAACGAGTCGAGGGACGGCGGCTTCGGCGCCCACAGCGCCCGCTGGTGCGCCAGCACGAAGCCCTTGCGGTCGATGATCATGGCGTAGCGAGCGCGGCTCTTGGCCAGGAGCTCGCGCAGCAGGCCGTCGACGCGGTCGAACGTCTCGCCGTAGAGGTCGAGCGACGGCTCCAGCATCGCGTCATGCTAGCAGCGTCCGGGTCCCCGTCGGCGTTGAAGAGGCCACTCGGGGCGCGGGACACGCGTGAGCATCGTCGGCAGGTAGAAGGCCGGTGCCGGCCGTGGGCGCGGCCGGCACCGGCGCGGTCGAGGGGCTGCGTCGCTTCAGGCGGTGGTCGCCGCCTGGGCGTGCTCGTCGCGGACGCCGAAGCGGTTCGCGCCGGGCGTGCCGGGACCGAACAGGAGGATGAGGCCGAGCACGACGTTCGCCAGCGGCACGAAGGAGAGGAGGTACCACCAGCCGCTCTTGTCGAGGTCGTGCAGGCGCCTCACGCCGTAGCTGACGGTGGCCACGACATAGACGAGGAAGAGGAGCCAGAAGGACGCGCTGCCCGCGGCCGACAGGCCGCTCATCGACGCGCTGAGGCCCAGGGCCATGGCGACGACCGTCAGCAGCACTCCCCAGATGACCGAGAAACCGAAGTACTGCAGGCGTCCGATACGCCCGTCGAACCGGAAGGGGTTGAACGTGTTCATCTCGCCTCCTCACGAAGTGAGTGGACGCGATGATGCAGACCGGCCTCTCACGGGACTGTCACGGTGGTGCGGTGGTTTCGTCACAACGGTGAGGTGCGATGCCATACCGCTCGACCGTGCCGACGCGGTCTGCGACGAGTTGCAGGGCAGGCGGCGCGTACGCGATAATCTCTAGGCTCGAGCGCGAGCTCGGCCCTCGCGGCGATGTAGCTCAGCCGGTTAGAGCGCACGACTCATAATCGTGAGGTCCGGGGTTCAAGTCCCCGCATCGCTACCACGTCTAGGACGCGGCTCCTGTTGGGGCCGCGTCCTGCGCGTCTCGACGCGGGAGCGGCCGCGCCGGCCGGCTGGAGCGCGGCGGCGTGCCTGGAGGCCCCACCTCCCTTTCACTTCCTTTTCATGGCGCTTCGGGCTATAAGGTCGGGTGCGAAGGCAAGGGACGGCCGGCGAAGGCCAGCGGGTGCGGTCGCCATCGTAGTCACAGGGCACCCGCGGTCAGGGGTCTCACTTGGAGCGCACCCGAGGCGATCCCGCCCCACAGGAGGTCGGTGAGGGACGGGGCGGGGAGCTACCCGGAGAGGCTGACGGACCGGGAGCCGCAGCGGCGGGCGACCGTGCGCCCGCTGGCGGTGTGCCGGTCGTCGGCCGCGCCGCCGGCCCACCTCTGGACCCCGCCGCGCTCTTCGACGCTTCCCCCGTGCCCTGCGTGGTGCTCGCGCCGCGCGGCTTCACGATCGTGGCGGTGAACGAGGCCGTGCTGCGGGCTACGGGTGCCGGGCGAGAGGAGCTCGTCGGGCGGCCGTTGTTCGCCTTGTTCCCGGCGAACCCCGCCGACCCGCTCCACGGCGAGCGGACGCGGCTGCGCGCCGCCCTCAGGTCCGTGACGAGGTCGAAGGAGCCCGCGGTCCTGCCGGCGGTGCGCTACGACGTCCCGGCGACGAGCGCCCCGCAAGGCTTCGAGGAGCGTTGGTGGTCGCCCGTCGTCGCCCCGGTCCTGGGTGCCGCGGGCGAGCTCGAGTACTTGGTCGTCCAGGTCGAGGACGTCACGTCCACGATGCGGCCGGCCGCGTCAGGCGGCGGCGCCCCCGAGCACGAGGCGACGATCGCGCGCCTCCGCCAGAGCAACCTGGCCCTGGCCCGCGAGACCGAGATGAGGAGGCGCTCGGAGGAGCAGCTCCGCCGCGCGGCCGCCCTCGACGCGTACCGGGTGCGGCTGGACGACGCCCTGAGCCGGTGCAGCGAGCCCGCGACCGCCCTGGCCACGGCGCTCGAGGTCATGGCCGAGCGGCTGGGCGTGGACGTCGCCTACTTCGGCGAGGTCGACCACGAGTCGGGCAGCTACGTCGTGGACCACGGCATCTGGCGGGACGGCCACGTCAGCCCCCTCGGCCGCTACCGGCTCGGCGACTACCCGGCCGCCACCGAGCGCCTGGGGCGCGGCGAGGACCTGGTGGTGGAAGACGCCGGCTCGGACCCCGACCTCGACGAGCGGGTCAGGACCGCGATGCTGTCGCACGGCTTCTGGTCGCTCGTCGCGGCCCCCCTCGTGAGGTCGGGCCGCTGGGTCGGGATCATGACCGCGCTCGGGGGCGAGCCGCGCGCGTGGCGGCCAGACGAGGTCGCTCTCGTCGCGGAGACGGCGCAGAGGGCGTGGACGGCGGCGGAGGCGCTCCGCGCGGAGCGGCTCCTGCGGCAGAGCGCGGAGACGTTCGAGAGCCTCGTCGTCAACGCGCCCTTCGGCGTGTACGTGGTCGACTCGGACCTCCGCATCGCCCTGGCGAGCCGGACCGCGCACGAGGCGTTCGGCTCGCCGCCCGAGGTCGTCGGCCGCCGCCTCGAGGACGTGCTGAGCGCGCGGTGGAGCCCCGAGGTCGTCGCATTCACGGCAGAGACGTTCGAGCGGACGCTCGAGACCGGGGAGCCGTTCAGGTCGAAGGACACCGTCCAGCGTCGCGCCGACCGCGACGACGTGGAGGCGTACGACTGGCGCCTCGAGCGGGTGGTGCTGCCGAACGGTCGCCCCGGCGTCGTCTGCTACTTCTACGAGCTCACCGAGCGCCAGCGGCTCGAGGACCTGCTGAGGCAGCGCGAGGAGGAGCTGAGGCGGCTCAACGCGTCCCTCGAGCGCGAGGTCGCCGCGGGCACCGAGGAGCTGCGCCACAGCGAGGCCCGCTTCAGGCACGCCTTCGCCGACGGACCCGTGGCCGCCTGCATCGCCACCCTCGAGGACGACAGGCTCCTCGAGGTGAACCTGGCCTTCGAGCGGCTCACCGGCTACGCGGCCGCCGAGGCCGTCGGCCGCCCGGCGGCGGAGCTGGGCCTGTGGTCGAGCCCCGAGGACGCGGCCCGCATCGCCGCGGCGCTGGAGGGCGCCGACGGCTACAGGGACCTCGAGCTGAAGGTGACGAGGAAGGACGGCGAGGTCATCGACGTCCTGGCGTCGGCCTCGCTGATCAACTGGGGCGGCGAGCCGGTGCGGCTGAAGATGTTCATCGACAACACCGCGAACAAGCGCGCCCAGGAGCAGGTGAGCAGGGCGATCAAGGACGTCATCGCCGAGGCGGCGTGGTTCAGCAGGAACGTCGTAGAGAGGCTCTCTCGCGCCGGGGACACGGGCAGGCGGCTCGAGCCCACCCCGGAGCTCACGCCGCGGGAGCAGCAGGTGCTGGCGCGCATCGCGCTGGGCATGACGGACAGGGCCATCGCCGAGGAGCTGGGCGTGACGCACCAGACGGTGCGCAACCACGTCGCGCGCATCTACGCGAAGATCAAGGTCCACTCGCGCTCGCAGGCCGTCGTGTGGGCGCGGGAGAAGGGGATACCCGGCTCGGCGATCGCGCCGACGTGAGGTCGCCGGGCGACCGGGAGCCGGTCCTCGCGACGCGGCCGGTCGCAGGGAAGCGCGACGGCGCCGCGGGTACGCTCTTCGCTACACGGCCAGCTCGGAGACCAGCCCGCGCCAACCGCACGAGGGGCAGCTGGCCTCGTCGGCGTCCTCCCAGCCCGCCTCGGCGAGCTTCTCGTCGACGACGACGAGCTCGACGGGGACGTTGGCCGCCTCCACCTCGTACTCCACGTCGACGCGCGACCTGATCTGGACGCGCACCGACCGGCAGGCCGGGCAGAGTCCGTGGCGTTGCTCGCGGGGCGGGTCGGAGGGGGAGACGGTAAGCGACGCCATACGGCGGTGACGCTACAGCCGCGGCTCTTACGGGTTTCTGAGCGGCGGGGACCGCGGCGGTACGCCCCGCGAGGGCTCCGGGCCCGCCGCCGGGCGCGGGTCGCCCGCCTCGGCGGCAGCCGCGACGCCCGGTTACGATGTGCGGCGGCCAGGCCCTCGCCGGGATGGCGGAACCGGTAGACGCAGCAGACTTAAAATCTGCCGGCCTTGGCGGCCATGCGGGTTCGAGCCCCGCTCCCGGCACCACGTACGCGTCGGCGTTCCTCGGACCCGACCAGGCCCGAGCCGGGCCCGGCCTGGGACAGTCAAGGCGGGCTCAACGCGCGGGGCCAGCGTCCCAGCCCTTCGCCCTCTCCACCGCCTCGGCCCAGCGCGAGCGCATCGCCTCGCGCTCCGTCTCCGGCAGCCGCGGCTCGAAGCGCCTCTCCTCGCGCCACAGGGACGCGACCTCGTCCTCGCCGCCCCACACGCCCACGGCCAGGCCGGCGAGGAACGCGGCGCCGAGTGCGGTCGTCTCGGTCACGGCGGGACGCACCACGGTCACCCCGGCCAGGTCGGCCTGGAGCTGCATGAGCAGGTCGTTGCGGGCGGCGCCGCCGTCGACCCTCAGCTCGGTGAGCGGCAGGCCGCTGTCGCGCCGCATGGCGTCGATCACGTCGGCCACCTGCAGCGCGACGCCCTCGAGGGCCGCCCGCGCCACGTGCGCCGCCGTCGTGCCCCTGGTGACGCCGACGATGGCCCCGCGGGCGTAGGGGTCCCAGTGGGGTGCGCCGAGCCCGGTCAAGGCCGGCACGAAGCAGACGCCCCCCGAGTCCGGCACGCTGGCGGCGAGGCCCTCGACCTCGGCGGCGCCCTCTATCACGCCCAGGCCGTCGCGGAGCCACTGCACGACCGCGCCGGCCGTGAACACGCTCCCCTCGAGCGCGTAGGTGACGGGGCCTGCCGTCGCGGCGTCCGCACCCCGGAGCGCGGCGCCGGCGGGGCGTGCGCCGGGAAGGCCGGCGGCCGCGCGGCCGCCGTTCGCGCGCTGCCAGCCGACGGTCGCGAGGAGGCGGTGGCGCGACTCCCGCGGCTCGCCGCCGGTGTTGAGCACGAGGAAGCAGCCGGTGCCGTAGGTGCTCTTCGCCTGGCCCGGCGCGAAGCACGCCTGGCCGAACGTCGCGGCCTGCTGGTCGCCGGCCAGCGCGGCCAGCGGCACGCCAGCGAGCGGGCCGACGCTCACCGCGGCGATCACGCCCGAGGTCGGCACGACCTCAGGCAGCACGGCGCGCGGCACGCGGAACGCCTCCAGCAGGTCGTCGGACCACTGGAGCTCGCGGATGTCGAAGAGCAGCGTCCGGGAGGCGTTGCTGACGTCGGTGACGTGGGCCGCACCGCCGGTGAGCTTGGCGGCCAGCCAGGCGTCGACCGTGCCGAAGGCGACCTCGCCGGCCTCGGCGCGGGCGCGCAGCTCGGGGGCGCCGTTGAGCAGCCAGGCGACCTTCGTGGCGGAGAAGTAGGGGTCGAGGAGCAGGCCCGTGAGGCGGCTGACCATGGGCTCGACGCCCCCGTCGCGCAGCCTCTCGACCTCCGGCGCCGTGCGCCTGTCCTGCCAGACGATCGCGTTGCCCACGGGCTCGAGGGTGCGCCTGTCCCACAGCAGCGTGGTCTCGCGCTGGTTCGCGATGCCCACGGCGGCGAGGTCCTCGGGCGCGAGCCCCGCGCGCGCCAGCGCCTCGGCGGCGACGCCGACCTGGCTCGACCAGATGTCGAGGGGGTCGTGCTCCACCCAGCCCGGCTGCGGGTAGTGCTGCGCGAACTCCTGCTGGGCTACCGAGACGACCTCGCCGCGGGCGTCGAAGACGATCGCCCGGGAGCTAGTCGTGCCCTGGTCGAGCGCCAGGACGTGCCTGCTCACAGCTTGAGCGGCTCGGTCAGCCGGACCCTGGCGTAGTCGCGCTCGCCCGCCAGCTGGGCGGATAGCGTGTCGCGGCGCAGGGCCATCGTCCTGAAGCGGGCCGTGATGTGCGTCTGGTGCCGGCCGACCTTGAACGCCTCGACGAACGCCCGCCTGACCTCGTCCACGGCCACGGTGCGGCTGGACACGAGGCGCATGGTGAGGCGCTCGAGGTCCGTGAAGGTGTGGACCATCACGCCGGTCTCTCCCGAGCGCGCCACGGCGCTCACGCCCGGACCCGCGCCGTCCCCCTCCAGCACGACCACGAGCGGCTCGTCGCCGTTCTCCAGGAGCCTCAGCGTCTCGCGCACGAAGCCCTCGGCCAGCTCGCGCGAGCCGAGCCGTGCGGCGTCGGCGAGGCGCCCGTCCATCACGACCTGGGTGCCGTAAGCGAGGAGGTCGCGGCGCTGCTCGTCGTGCTCGCCGGCGGCGTCGGGCGCCTTGCCTGGCTCTGTCATCTCCACCACACCCCCTCAGCGGTCGAGGATGTCGTCGACGGCCCGGCTCAGCGTGGCGGCGACGTCGGCGTCCTCGTTCTTCAGGATGGCGGCGAGCGCGCTGCCCATCGGCTGCCATACGCGGCCCATCTCGGGCACGTTCGGTATCGGCTCCGCGTCGAGCAGGGCGGCGCCGAAGCCCGAGACGATCGGGTCGTCGCGCACCTGCTCGAGGGCGGACAGCGAGACCGGGATGCGGCCGGAGAGCCGGGCGAGGGAGACCTGGGCCTCGCTGCGCGTCACCCACTTGGCGAAGTTCGCCGCCTCCAGCGCTAGGTCGCTGAAGCCGTTGACCACCGCGCCATGCACCTCCATGAAGCCCGAGAACGGCGTGCCGTCCGCGAGCGGGGGCACGGGGACCACCGTGACGTGCAGGCCGGCCGCGCGGTACTCGGGGATCGACCACGGTCCCGTGTAGATCATCGCCAGCGCGCCGTCGGCGAAGAGGTCGTTGGCGATCTCGTAGTCGGTGTCCGAGGGGATCAGGTCCCTGTCGAAGTGCAGCTCGCGCAGCGCCTCGGCGCCGGCCACGGCGCCCTCGTTCGCCAGGCCCACGTCGCCGGGGTCGATGGAGCCGCTGCCGTCGCGGCCGAAGACGTAGCCCCCGAAGGTCCTGAGCCAGGCGTAGGCGAAGTAGAAGTTCGCGTCGTCGAACATGAAGCCGAAGGTGTCTGGGGTCGTCAGCGCCTCCGCCGCGGCCAGCATCTCGTCGTACGTCCGCGGCACCTCGGCGACGAGGTCGGTGTTGACGACCAGGGCGGGCCCCTCGACCGACATCGGCAGCCCGTAGAGGCGCCCGCCCACGGTGAAGCCCAGCCTGGCCTGGTCGGAGAGGTCCTCCACGTAGGCGGACGTGGCGTAGGCGGTCATGTCGAGCGGGATGCCCACGGCGATCATCTCGCCGAGCTGTTCGTGAGGGACGCCCACGAAGACGTCGCCCGCCTCGCCCTCCGGCGCGCCCACCAGCGCCCGCTGCTTGAGCTCGTTGACGTCGAAGCGCACGATCTCGACGTCCACGCCGAAGCCATCGCTGAAGGATGCCGCCTGCTCCCTGAGCCAGTCGAGGGAGAGGTCTTGGAAAGTCGTCCAGACCGTCAGCGTCTGGCCGTACGCCGCGCCGGCCATCGCCAGAGCGGCGGAGAGCGTGAGAACGAGCCTCTTCAAGTCGCACTCCCTTCGGTCCTCGGCGGCGCAGCCTCGGCTCACCGAGGGTCGGGGTCGCGCGGCGACCCTGCGCTCTGAGGATAAGCGCCTGGCGGCCGGCACCGGGGCTCACCCCTGCCGAGGCGCGGGGCGGCCGGCCAGGGCGGTGGCGCGGTAGCGACCGTCGTCGCCCTTGGTGAGGCAGCCAGCCACCTCGAGCCGCACGAGGCAGCCGGCCAGCTCGGCGGGGGTCGGACGCCGCCGCACGCCCGAGCGCGTGAGGCGCGCCAGCAGGCCGTCGAACGAGGCGTCGCCGTCGCGCGCGAGCACGGCCAGGACCCGCAGGCACCCGTGGCCGGGCGGCCGGGGCGGCGCCGGCGCGTCCGCGTCCTCGCGGTCGGAACCGGTCGCCGCGCGGCGCGGGCTCGGCGCGTCGGGGAACGGGCCCGGCGGTGCCGCGTCGCGCGGGTCCACCCCGGACCGAGGCTTCGCTGCGCCCTCCCCGTCGCGGGCGCGCCTGCCGCCGGCGGCCATCGCCTCCAGGGCCGCCGCGACGCTCTCCGGCGACCAGACGTGCGCGGCCAGGTCGGAGGTGTCGACGAGCACCTTCGCGCCGCCGCGGAGGAGGCCGAGGTTGCCGGCGCGCCGCCTGTCGGTCGGGCGCGCCGGGACCGTGAGGACGTCCCTGCCGATCCTGGCGGCGTGGTCGGCGGTGTTTAGCGCCCCAGAGCGCTCGCCGGCCTCGACGACGACGAGGACCCGCGACAGCCCCGCGATGACCCTGTTGCGGTGGAGGAAGAGGTGCGGCTGCGGGTGCGTGCCGGGCGGATGCTCGCTGACGACGGCCCCGCCGCCCGCCACGATCGCCTCGGCGAGCGCCTCGTGGGCCTTGGGGTGCAGCCGGTCGTGGGCGCCGCCGAGGACCGCCACGGTGGGCGCGGCCCGCGGGTCCGCGCGGCGGGCATCGAGGGCGCCGCGGTGCGCGGCCCCATCGATGCCGAGGGCCAGCCCCGAGACGACGACGGCGCCGGCGGCGGCCAGGGCCGAGCCGAGGTAGCGCGCCTCGGCGAGGCCGTCGGCGGTGGCCTTCCTGGTGCCCACCACGCCGGCCGAGGCCAGGCCGAACAGGTCGGGCGCCAGGAGCTGCCGCGGGAGGCTGCCCCTCACGAACAGCACGGGAGGGGGCGGCAGGAGCGCGTCCTTCAGCAGGGGCGGGTAGCCGTCGTCCTGGAACGTCAGCACCTCCAGGCCGCTCTCCACCGCCGCCGCTACGGCCGCCTCGCAGGCCGGCAGCGCGTCGGCCAGCAGCGGCGCCGCGCCTCGCCGCGCGGCGATCGCAGACCACGCCCCCTCGACGCTGCGGGCCCTCCCGTACTCGTCCCACACCGCCCGCGCTCCCACGCCGGGCAGGCCCAGCAGCGCGAGCAGCCGCGCGGCGCGCCGTAGCTTCACGTCGCCCAGGCTGACCCCGCCGGGCGCGAGGACGTCCGACGGCTAGGCCGCTGCCGAGCGCCGCTCGTCAGCGGTCCGCGACGCGGGCGGCGCCGTCGGCGGCGGAAGGCGCCGACGCGGCGTCGGGAGAGGGCGTACCGCCCGCTACCGCCCTGTCGGGCCCCACGCCCGGCGCCGGGACCGGCCGGCGCTCAGGCGCTCACCAGCCGCCACCGGCTGCCCTCGGGGCCGTCCTCGACCGCGATGCCGAGCTCCGCGAGGCGGTCGCGCAGCCTGTCGGCGGCGGCGAAGTCGCGCCTGGCCCTGGCGCGCTGGCGCTCCTCGAGGAGCAGCGCGACCACGCCCTCGAGCGCCCGGCGCGCCTCCCCGCCGTCGGCGGCGGAGGCGAGGGGCACGCCGAGCACGCCGTCGAGGAGCTCCTCGAACAGCGCCGCGGCGCCGGCCGCGTAGGCGGCGCCGGCGCCCTCGTCGAGGCCCTTGCGCACCTCGCGCGCCGCGTCGAACAGCGCCGCGATGGCGCGCGGCGTGTTGAGGTCGTCGTTGAGCGCCGCGGCGAAGTCGGAGCGGAACTGCAGGAACGCCGTCGCGTCGGGCTCGACGTCGCTCCCGGCGGCCTCGACCGCCTCCTTGGCCGCCGCGTAGGCCTCGCGCAGGCGCTTCAGGCCCTGAGCCGAGGAGACGAGGCTCTCGTCGGAGAAGTCGGAGACGCTGCGGTAGTGCGACCTGAGGAGGTGGAAGCGCACGGCGACGGGGTCGTAGCGCTCGAAGAGCTGGGCCAGCGTGACGAAGTGGTCCTTCGACTTCGCCATCTTCTCGCCCTGCAGCGTGATCATGTTCCAGTGGATCCAGGTGCGTGCGAAGGGCTTGCCCACGGCCCGCGCCTGCGCCAGCTCGCACTCGTGGTGGGGGAAGACGAGGTCGAGGCCGCCGCCGTGGATGTCGAACTCGTCGCCCAGGTACTTCGTGCTCATGACCGTGCACTCGAGGTGCCAGCCGGGGAAGCCGGGTCCCCACGGGCTGTTCCAGCGCATGATGTGGCCCGGCTCCGCCTCCTTCCACACGGCGAAGTCGCGAGGGTCGTCCTTGTCGGCGCGCACCTCGACGCGCGCGCCCTCGACCAGCTCGTCGGGGTCGCGGCCGGAGAGCTCGCCGTAGGGCTCGTAGCTGGAGACGTCGAAGTAGACGTTGCCGCCGCGCTCGTAGGCGTGCCCGGCGCCGAGGAGCTCCTGGACCAGCTCGATCTGCTCGCCGATGTGCCCGGACGCGCGCGGCACGATGCTGGGACGGCGCACGTTCATGGCGGCCATGGCGTCGAAGTAGCTCCAGAAGTACTTCTCGGCCACCTCCATCGGCTCGAGGCGCTCGAGCTTCGCGCGCCTCTCGAGCTTGTCCTCGCCCTCCTCGTCGTCGGTGAGGTGCCCGACGTCGGTGATGTTCGTGACGAGGCGGACCACGAAGCCCTCGTGCTCGAGCCAGCGCCTGAGCACGTCGAAGACCACGGGGCCGCGCGCGTGTCCGAGGTGCGGCTCGGAGTAGACGGTCGGCCCGCACATGTACATGCCGACGCGTCCGGGGACGACGGGTACGAACTGTTCCTTCTGCCTGGTCAGGGTGTTGTAGAGCTCGAGGGCCATGGCGACTCTCCAGGGGGCGCGGCGGCGCGGGCCGGCGCGTGGCGGGCTATCAGCCCACTGTGGGCTGCGTCTCGGCTGCCTAGGGTGTGGGGGGACTCGCTGGGCCGGACGGGCCGGGCCTCAGGCCCCGGCGCAGCTGTGACATCGTGCGGCCAGGAGCTGCATGGTTGCGGCACTCTAGCACGGGCGCTAACGTCGCGGGCGTGGCCGGGGAGAGGGTCACCGTCGCGCGCGAGGCGGAGCACGAGGACGTCGTCGACGGCTCGCGCTTCATCGCGCGCGTGCGGCCGGTGCGCAGCGCCGCCGAGGCCGAGGAGCTGATCGCGTCGGCCCGGCGCGACCACCCCGACGCCACGCACCACTGCTGGGCCTACAAGGTCGGGGAGGCCGTCCGCTTCTCGGACGACGGCGAGCCGGGCGGCACCGCGGGCCGGCCGATGCTCGAGGTCATGCTCAA
The DNA here is from genome assembly GCA_036381035.1 of Trueperaceae bacterium. Classification (NCBI taxonomy): domain Bacteria; kingdom Thermotogati; phylum Deinococcota; class Deinococci; order Trueperales; family Trueperaceae; species Trueperaceae bacterium. Next base: position 51,148 of record DASVDQ010000014.1, read on the forward strand.
GCGCGGGCTGGACGGCTGCGCCGCGGTCGTGATCAGGTACTTCGGCGGCAGGAAGCTCGGCGCCGGCGGGCTGGTGAGGGCCTACGGCGCCGCCGTCGCGCGCGCCCTGGACGCGGCCGGCGTGCGCACGCTCACCGCCTACCACAGGCTGCGCGTGCGGGCGCCCTTCGCGAGCGCCGACGCCGTCCTGCGGGAGCTGGGCCCCGGCGCGACCCCCGGCTTCGACGAGCGCGGGCTCGTCGCCGAGGTCGCCGTGCCGGCGGCGGAGGCGGGCGCCATGACCGACAGGCTGGCCGCGCTCACCAGGGGAGCGGCCGAGGTCGAGTTCGTCGGCACCGAGGAGGGGCCGTCCGCGTGAAGGCGGACCCGCCGGCGCCGGCGCCCGGCGAAGGAGGGCCGCTCCCGCACCGCGCCGCTCCCGGCACCCCAGCGCCGTCGCCGCGCGGACGGCACCGGGCCCGTCGGCCTTCAGCGGGTCTTCATCCCGACGGCACCACGCCCACGCAGCGTGACAGCATGAGGGGAGCACGCGGCCCGGCACGACCGGCCGGGGCCGCGCCCGCGGCGCAGCCGCCTGGAGGTCCCGAGATGTCCCACGCCGAGGCGCCGGCGAAGGAAGCCCCCACCCGCTCGCCCGTGCGGCGCGCGACCGCTCTCGCGCTCGCCGCCCTGCTGTCCGCCCTCGCGCTCGTGGCCTGCGCGCCGAGCGCCCGCGACGAGACGCGTCCGCTGGTGGCGATCATGAACGCCCCGGCCCAGTCGGCCGTGAGGGGCGCCGCCGAGATCGTGCAGGACGTGCTGTTCGCCGACGAGGGGCGGACCTTCGACCTCGTCAGCTCCTTCACGATGCGCTTCCTCGAGTCGCACACGGACCTCTTCCACAGCCAGGCGGCGCCGTCGGCGGCGCGGATCGCCCGCAACCAGGGCGCCGACCTGGCGGTGATGGTCGGCGCGCCCGTGCTCGAGCGCGACGTCTCGCTGTCGCGCGACGAGGCGTCGCGGCGGGTCGACGTCTCCCTGGCCCTCGAGGCCCAGGTCGTCGACCCCGAGACGGCGGCGGTCGTGCAGACGCTGCGCACGCGCACGCACCAGGGCTCGCGCGTCGAGGCGAACGACGTGCCCCTGCCCGACCCGTCGGACGACATCACGGTGCAGGCGCTCCTCGAGGACGCCGCGCCCGAGCTGGCCCGCTCGCTGGCCGCCGAGCTGCCGTTCCTCTTCCGCGAGCTCCTCATCGACACCGGGGACTAGGCGCCGGCGGACGCCACCGGGCCACTCCACCGTGACGCGCCCTACCTGAAGTAGCGCCTGATGACCTCTTGGTAGGCGAGCGGGAGGTCGCCCTCGGTCAGGGCCTCCTCGGCGGCGGCCTGGTACTCGGTCGGCGCCCGGCCCGGCGGCAGGTACACCTCGGTGTCGCCGGGCAGCCTCACGGTGCCGGCGGGGTTCTCCGGTCCGTCCTGCAGCACGCCGGGCAGCAGCTCCGGCGCGCGCGCCTGGCCGGGCGCCACCCCCGCCTCTGCCTCGGGACCCACGCCCGCGCCGGCGCCGGTCGGGTCGTCCGGGTTCGGTGCCTGCGAGCCGTCGTCTGGCATGAGCCCCCGCTCCGAGTCGCCGCCCTCGCCCTCGCCGGCCTCCCCGCCGGCCTCGGGCGTCTCGCCGCCCTGGCCGCCGGGCTGCTGCGAGGGGCTCGGCTCCCCGCCCTGCTCGCCGCCCTCGCCGTCGCCGCCCTCGCCCTGTCGGCGTCCCTGCTCGTCACCCTGCCCCTCGCCCTGGCCGTCGCCGTCCTCGCCCTGGTCGCCCGGCTGTCCCGCGCCGTCGTCGCCCTCTGACGGACCGCCCTCGCCCTGCCGGCCCTGCGGCTGGTCCCGGCGGTCGAGCTGGACGCGCTCGGGCTGGCCCTGTCCGTCTGACGGTGACGCCGGCCCGTCGGCGCGCGGCGGCTGCGCCCCGGGCTGCCCGGGGGACCCGGGCCTGTCGGGGGGCGGCGAGCTGTCGGGGCGCTCGCGCAGGGAGTCGAGGAAGCGCGACAGCGGCGCCGCGGACGACCCCTCGCCCCCCGGAGGCGCCGCGGCTGGACCCTCGGCGGCGTCGTCCTCGTCGCGGCGCTCCGGCGCGGCGCCCTCGTCGGCGCGGCCCGGCGCGGCGTCCGGCGGCGTGGGCACCTGCTCCTCGCGCTCGTCGGCGGGGGCGGCCTCGGGCGCCGGCGGCACCTGGCCGCCGGGCCGCGCGCCGCCGCCGCTGCCGGCGTCCCCCGGCCCGCCGTACGGGCCGGCGAGGCTGAACAGCACGAGCCCCAGCGCCACGGCCAGGGCCGGCAGCCACCAGGCGGGCGCCGGCTCGGGCCGGACGTCCCTCACCGCCAGCCGGGCGCGCTCCACCACAGAGGAGCGCAGGCCGAACTCGTCCTCGGCGCCGGTCTGCACGACGTCCAGCGCGGTCTCGTAGGAGAGGCCGGCGCGCCCGCGGATGTAGGCGAGCGCCTCCTCGCGCGCGCCGCGCACCGGCACCGCGGCGCCGGCGGCCAGGCCCAGCGCGACGGCCAGCAGGTGGGTCGTGACGTCGGCGCCCCAGGCCAGCGCCAGCACCGAGGCGACCAGCGCGAGGACGGCGCCGCGCCGCAGGCGCACCGACAGCGCGGCGCGCGCCGCGAGGGCCTCGTGCAGCCTGAACGCGTCGCCCCGCTCGCTGCGGCGCCGGCGCGAGGCGGCGATCACGGCGCGACCTCGCGGACCGGCCGAGCGGCCCACAGGGCCAGCACCGCGCCCGCCGACATCACCGCCGCGTAGAGCGGCGATGCCTCGAACGTCGCGAACCAGGGGCTCGCCAGACGCAGTCCCAGGGCGACGTCGAGCCAGGCCGTGGCGGCCAGGAGCGCCGGCACGGCCAGGGGCAGCAGCGCGCCGAGGCGGGCCACGCGCAGGGCCCGCCCCAGACCGAGGCCGATCCCGAAGTAGCCGGCGGTGGCGAGGAAGGGGGAGAGCAGCGACCAGCCCAGGCTCGTGCTCGGGTAGGCGGCGGCGTGGCTGAGGACGTCGAAGGGGAGGGTGATCACGACCATCGAGAGCAGCGCGACCATGGTGGCCGCCACCTCCCGCCGCCAGGCGGGCTCGCCATGGGGCGGCGCCTCCGGCGGGGGGACGAACGAGGCGCCCAGCTCGGCTCGGCGCGGGCGCGCGCCGACGGCGGCGCCCCAGGCCAGGGCGGCGAGCGCCAGCATCACGGCGCGGACGGGCGCGACGACCGACCAGGAGTCGTTGACGACGGCGCTGCCGGCGGGCCAGCTCATGGCGAGCACCAGGCAGAGCGCGGCCAGCATGCCCGTGAGGCCCTGGAGCATGTCCTGGCGGCTCAAGCGGGCCGCGGCGGAGCCGAGGAGGCTCACAGCTCCTCCACGACACCGGCGTCGAGGAGCGCCGGCGCCAGCCACACGGTGCAGCCGACCTCGCAGCCCGACACGGCCACGACGCTCCCCACGGGCAGCAACGGCAGCAGGGAGGCGTACGCCTCGTGCGGCGGGCCGTCCTCGCCGCGCAGCGGGGAGGACGCGGCGCCCGGCGCCAGGTCGCCCTGCGGCCCGAGGCCGACCACGAGCACGTCGCTGAGCGGCGCGGCGCCGCGGTTCACGAGCCGGCCGTCCTCCAGCGCGAGCGGCGCGTCGACGAGCTCCGGCGCCATGACCAGCACGACGGAGCGCCAGCCGGGCAGGTCGAGGTGGAGGCCGGCGTCGTCGACGAGGTAGGGGCGCGCGTCGAGCGGGTGCGCCAGTGCAGGGACCTCGACGGTCGTCGCGGGCAGCGTGTAGCGCTCCTCCAGCCGCGTGGCCAGCGCCAGCTCGCCGCCGACCACGGCGACGGTGCGCGAGCCGACGACCTGAGGCTCGCCCGGCCGCGCGTAGAGCCACGCCGCGCCGGACACCAGGCCGGCGAGCAGCAGCGCCGAGGCCAGGCCGGGCGCCCCGAACAGGCGCGTGACCGTGACGGCCAGGGCGGAGAAGGCCACCGCGGCCGCGACGACGAGCTGCTGCCGCAGCGGCGCCGGCGGCGCGACGAGCGGACGCGCCGCGGCGGCGGCGACGAGCTCCTGGCGGGGCGGACGCGTCTCGGCGAAGCGCTCGACGGCCACGGCGACGTCGGCCGGCGAGCCGTCCACGACCAGCACCGCGCCGGCGCCCAGGGGCCGGCGCGGCCGAGAGGCGAGGAGCAGCACCTCGGCGTGGCTGGCCGGCATCTCGCCGTGCACCACCACCGCGGCCCCGGCGGCAGCGGCGGCGGCCAGCGCCTCGAGCCGCGGCGGGGCGGCGCTGCCGTCGACGATCACGCTCCGCACGCCGTCGTAGGCCTCGGGCGTGAGGGGGAGCTCGGCCGCGCTGACGTCGACCACGCGCGCGTCAGGCCCGAAGGCAGCGGAGTAGGCGCCGCTCTGCCTGCTCAGCACGACGTCGAGCTCGCGGGAGTCCTGGTCGCGCCCGGGGATGCCGCCGCTGGCGATCACGCCTCCCTCGCTCACGAGGGCCCAGGTCACGCTCGCGAACGGCCTGACGAACACCGTGTGCTCCACGACGGAGAGCCCGGGGCCGCCGGAGACCGGGAGCTGCAGGCGGAAGGGCACGGCGCCGGAGCGCAGCGAGCCCTGGTCGAAGGTGACCTCGAGGAGGCTGCCGAGCGGCACGTCGCGGGCGACGACGCGCAGCGGGTTCCAGGCGCCGACGACGACGTTGCCGCCGATGCCGATCTGGAGGTCCACGCCCGGCTGCGCCAGCGCCGTGGGGAGCGCTGCGAGCAGGGCCAGCAGCAGCGGGGCCGCCGACCGCGTGGCGCGGGGGAGCCGGTTCACGGCGCGAGTATAGCGGCGGGCCCCGTGACGCCGCCGCCGCGGTGGGCACGAACCGACCGGCGTCGTGGCCCGGTCGGAGGCGGCGTCTGCCGCCGCTGCGGGACGCCGTGGACCGCCGTGCGAGGGGCGCGCCGCGACCGACGAGGGTGAGCGTCCCGCGCGCGCCGGGTCAGCGGCCCTCGGGCAGGAAGACGATCGCGCTCACGACGCGCCGTTCGGTGCGGCGGTTCACGACGTCGCCGTCGAGGACGAGGGTGGTGCTGCTGCCGCTGTCGAGTCGCATGGCGTCGGAGGCGCCGAGGGCCAGGAACAGGCCCACCAGGTCGCGCGCCCGCATCGTCTCGGCGACGACGAGCAGCGTCGTGCCGTCCGGCCGCACGCCGATCGCCGCCTGCTGGGTGAGCCCGTCGAGGATCCTCTCGCCCGTGGGGAAGCCCTCGACCGCCGGCTCGTAAGCGGGCACGCCGTCCTTCAGGAGCAGCGGACCGGCCTCGACCGCCCAGCGCGCGCTGCTGAAGCCGGGCGGGTCGATGCGGGCCTCGATCGTCACCCTGTCGCCGGTGTCGAGGAGGGCGATGTCGCGGTTCGTCGGCGGGTAGACGAGGGCGTAGGCGTCGCCGTCGGGCACCTCGCGGGGGCCGACCTTGTTCTCGACGACGACGCCGTCCTTGACGACGAGCACGCCCATGTCCGGCCGGCCGGCCAGCGCGCCCGGCGTCGACACCACGCCCACGCCGTCCTGCACGGGGCCGACCTCGACGACCCCGCGCGGGGTGTGGAGGCGCACCGAGGCCTTGACCCTGTCGATGACGGGCTTGCCCGCGCCGAAGGCCACGCTGGCGCGCCCGCGGCTGGGCAGCGACAGCAGGCCGTGGTCGACCAGCAGGTAGCCGATCGCCTCGAACGTCGCCGTGTCGAAGTAGCCGGCGTTGAGGGCCACGAGCGCGCCGTCGGCGAGCTGCGAGACCGTGCGCGGCACCTTGCTCTCGCCCACGACGCGGAACTGGCCGCTGCCCGGCGCGATGCTCACGACGTGCACGACGGAGCCGCCGCCGGCCGTGCGGTAGTTGAAGCGGCGGTAGTCGACGCCGGGGGCCAGGGCCCGGGAGATCTCGGGCTGGTCGAGGACGCGCCGCGGGACCACGTCCACGACGACGCGGGTCGGCGCGGTCAGGGCGAAGTACTCGTAGGTGAACGCCGGGCCGGTGAGGCGCAGGGACGTGCCGTCGGGGTCGGCGGCGAGGCTCACCTCCACGCCGCCCAGCTCCTCCGGCTCCGCGGCGGGCAGGACCAACGGCGGCAGGCGCAGCTCCAGCGCCTGCCCCTCGGCGATCGCGCCCTGGCCGGAGAAGCCGGCGAGGGCGGCGGGGTCGAGGTCGGGCACGTCGAGGACGATGCGCACCTCGGCGTCGCCCGAGGTCCGCACGGCCTCCACGCGCGGGGTCGTGACCCCGAGGGCCTCGAGCGTCTCGCCGTCGACGAGCACGTCGGAGCCGGACACCACCGGGGCCGCGAACGGGGCGCCGGTGAGCCAGCCCAGCCCCGCGACGTAGACGAGCTCCTCGCCGCGGTACGCGATCGTCACGGCGTCGCCGTCGACGGTGGCCGTGGCCCCGGGCAGGCGGTAGAGCGGCCCCTGGGCCGCGGCGAGCTGCTCCTGCGCCGAGGCCGCGCCCACGGCCAGGGCGATGGCCCAGAGCGCGGCGCGTGCGGCGAGACGTGCTGCTGCCGGCATCGGGTCGGAGTCTTACCTTCCGGCGCCCGCGATGGTGAGACCAGCGGCCACTTTCAGATGGCGTGGAAGAGCGACATGAGCGGCTCGATGCCCACGGGCCCGCCGAGTACCTGGCTGAGGCCGAGCTCGAGCCGGTAGGCCTCGACGTCGCGGCGGTTGAACGTCAAGGAGCCCGAGGCCATCGCCTGCCGCCGGAGCGGCGAGACGACGTCGGGGACGAGGTCGACGAGCGTGAGGTGGGGGCCGAGCAGGTCGGGCGGGACCGTGACGCTCTCGTCGAGGCGCAGCACGAGGTCGGCCTGCTCGAGCACCGTGCGCACGATCGGGTCCGCGGCCGCGCGCGCCAGCAGCGCCGTGCCGGCCGCGCCCTGCGGCAGGACGCCCTCGGCGGCCACCCTGTCCCTGGCGAGCACCGCCAGCGAGCCGGCGCCCATGCTGACCGCCTCGCGCGCCAGGGAGCGCGCCGCGGTGCCGGCGCCGAGGACCACGACCCTCGCCCCGGCTCCGTCCCAGCGGTGGGCGGCGAGCATCGCGGCCAGCGCGCGGCCGAGGCAGTGGTCGGCCATCACGCCGGCCTGCGTCACCGTGAGCGTGTCCGCCGCCCCCAGCTCCTGGGCGTCGAGCGAGCTGCGGTCGGCGAGCCGCTGGGCCTCGGCCTGGCGCGACTCGTCGAGTACCATCGCGCCGGCGAAGTCGAGGCGCTTGAGGCCGACGATGACGTCGGCCATGGGCCCGGGTGGGACGGGGTGGAGGTGGAAGCGCCCGGCGGCGTCCCGGAACGAGCGCACGGCGTGGGCCACGTCGTCGTCGCACAGGCAGGCAACGAGGTGCACGGCTGAGGATAACCCGCGCGTCCGCCGGCCCCGCTGCGGCCGGCGGCCGGCACGTCGCCGGGGACGCGGCTCCCGGGGCTATACTCACGCTCCTGAGGTGACGAACGTGCGAGTAGTGCTACCCGACGGCAAGGACCTCGAGCTGCGAGCCGGCGCCACCGGCGCCGAGCTGGCGGCCGCGATCGGTCCCGGGCTGGCCAAGGCGGCCCTGGGCGTGAAGGTGGACGGCAGGCTTTCTGACCTGCAGTCGACGGTCCCGGACGGCGCCCAGGTCACGGTCGTCACCCGCAAGGACCCCGACGCGATCCGCCTCCAGCGGCACACGCTGGCCCACGTGCTGGCGCAGGCCGTGCGCGAGCTGATGGTCGCCGAGGGCTACCCGGCGTCGTCCGTGAAGATGGGCGTGGGCCCGGTCATCGAGAACGGCTTCTACTACGACTTCGACCTGCCGCGCAGCCTTACCCCGGACGACCTCGAGCGGCTCGAGGCGCGCATGCGCGAGATCGTCGCCGCCGACCTGCCGCTGCGGAAGTACGCCCTGCCGCGCGAGGAGGCCCTCGCGCGCTACGAGCGGCAGGGCGACCCTTACAAGCTCGAGCTGATCAGGGACCTGCCGGAGGGCGAGCAGATCACCTTCTACGAGCAGGGCGGGGAGGAGGGCTTCACCGACCTCTGCCGCGGGCCGCACGTGCCCTCGACGGGCGCCGTGACGCCCCACTTCAAGCTGATGAGCGTGGCGGGGGCGTACTGGCGCGGCGACGAGTCCCGGCCCATGCTCCAACGCGTCTACGGGGTGGCCTTCGCGACGAGGGAGGAGCTCGAGCACCACCTGTGGCAGCTCGAGGAGGCGAAGAAGCGCGACCACCGGCGCCTCGGCGCGGACCTCGACATCTTCGTCCTCGACGAGGACGTGGGCCCCGGGCTGCCGCTGTGGCTGCCGCGCGGGGCGGTGATGGTGGAGGAGATCGAGCGCCTCGCCAAGGAGGTCGAGCTCGAGGCCGGCTACGAGCGCGTGCGCTCGCCGCACCTCGCCAAGCAGCGCCTCTACGAGATCTCGGGACACCTGGCGCACTACCACGACTCGATGTACCCGCCCATGGAGCTCGACGACGGCGAGCGGTACTACGTCAAGCCCATGAACTGCCCGTTCCACCACAAGATCTACGCGGCCCGGCCGCGGAGCTACCGCGACCTGCCGCTGCGCCTGGCCGAGTACGGCACCTGCTACCGCTACGAGGACTCCGGCGCGCTGATGGGCCTGCTGCGCGTGCGCTCGATGCAGATGAACGACGCCCACATCTACTGCACCGAGGAGCAGTTCGAGCAGGAGTTCCTCGGGGTCGTCGACCTCTACCTGCGCTACTTCGAGCTCTTCGGCATCGAGAGCTACGAGATGCGCCTCTCGAAGCACGCGCCCGCGGAGCTGGGCAAGAAGTACGTGGACGAGCCCGAGCTGTGGGTGAGGACCGAGGACATGGTCAGGGACGTGCTGACCAAGGCCGGGGTGCCGTTCGTCGAGGAGGAGGACGAGGCGGCGTTCTACGGGCCGAAGATCGACGTGCAGATCAGGAGCGCGATCGGCCGCGAGTTCACGCTGGCCACGAACCAGGTCGACTTCGCGCAGCCCTCGCGCTTCGGCCTCACCTACGTCGACGAGAACAACGAGCGCAAGGTGCCGCTCTGCCTCCACCGCGCGCCGCTCTCGACGCACGAGCGCCTCATCGGGTTCCTCATCGAGCACTTCGCCGGCGACTTCCCGGTCTGGCTCGCGCCCGAGCAGGTGCGCCTGGTGCCCATCGCCGACAGGCACGTGCCCTACGCCAGGAGCCTGAGGGAGCGCATGCTCGCCGCCGGCCTCCGCGCCGAGGTCGACGAGAGCAACGAGCGCATGAACGCGAAGATCCGCGACGCCGAGCTCTACAAGGTGCCGTACATCGCCGTCGTGGGCGACGCGGAGGAGGGGGCGGGCACCGTGTCGTTCCGCAGCCGCCGGGAGCCGGAGCGCAAGGGCGTGCCGGCCGAGGCGTTCATCGCCCACCTCCAGGACGCGCACAGGCGCCGCCTGCTGCAGGTCGAGCCGATAGCGGTCTGAGGTCCCGCGGCCGCGGGGCGGTCCGCGACGCGCCGGGACCTGCTGGGCGCCACGTGCCCCGGGCCCCCGAGCCCGGCGCCGACGCGGCGCTCAGGCCCGCGCGGCCAGGATCGTGACCCTCTCCATCACGTCGGGTTCTGGACCGAACGGTCTAGCCGGGTCGATGCGCTGGATCCTGTCGAGCACGTCCTCGCCCTCGATGACGCGGCCGAAGACGGTGTGCTTGCCGTCGAGCCACGGCGTGGGCACGAACGTGATGAAGAACTGCGAGCCGTTCGTGCCGGGGCCGGCGTTGGCCATGCTGACGACGCCCTTGCCGTCGTGGCGCAGGTGGTCCCTGAACTCGTCGGCGAACTCGTAGCCGGGCCCGCCGGTCCCCGTGCCGGTCGGGTCGCCGGTCTGGGCCATGAAGTCCTCGAGCACGCGGTGGAACCGCACGCCGTCGTAGTAGCCGTTGAGCGCCAGGAACACGAAGCTGTTCACCGTCACGGGCACGTCGTCCTGGAACAGGTCGATGACCAGGCGGCCCTTGCTGGTGTCGATGACCGCTCGGTAGTCGACGCCGGGCTCGAGCACCTGCTCGGCCCCGGGGAAGCGCGTGCGCCTCTCGGGCGAGAGGCGCTCCACGGGCTCGTAGCCGGACGCGCCGGCGCTGCTGTCGGTCATGCCGTCCTCCTCCTGTGGGCGCGGCGGGTCACTCCGTCGCGGGCTTCGCGCCCACGACGACCTCCTCGATCATGTCGGGCTGCGGGTAGAACCCGTACGCCGGACGCTCGCCCACCGCACCGAGGACCCCGCGGTAGCCGGCTATCGAGAACGACTGGCCGGCCACGGGCTCGGTGCCGAGAGCCTCCTCGACCGCGTCGCCGACGGTCTGGCCCGCGTCGCCGGGTAGCTCGATGCCCTTCTCGGCGAGGCTCTCCAGCGTGTCGTCGGGGTAGGCGATGGCGTCGGGACGCTGCGGGTCGATGCGGGTGATGGCGTCGAGGACCTCGTCGCCCGCGAGGACGTGCCCGAAGATCGTGTGCGCGCCGTCGAGCCAGGGGGTGGCGTCGAACGTGATGAAGAACTGCGAGCCGTTGGTGCCAGGCCCCGCGTTCGCCATCGCGAGCACCCCGCGTCCGTCGAAGGTCAGGTCGTCGACGATCTCGTCCTCGAACGTGTAGCCGGGCCCGCCCATGCCGGTGCCCGACGGGTCGCCGGTCTGCGCCATGAAGCCGTCGATCACGCGGTGGAAGGGCACGCCCTCGTAGTAGCGGTTGAGGGCGAGGAAGACGAAGTTGTTCACCGTCACCGGCGTCCGGTCCTCGTAGAGGTCGACGAGGATGTCGCCCTTCGTCGTGCGGATCAGCGCCACGTAGTCGAGGCCGTCCTCGAGCGCGTCGCCGGCCGCCTCGAAGACGCGGCGCGGCTCCTCGCTGACGAAGCCGACCTGCTCGAAGCCCTCCGGCAGCGCGACGCCCGCCTGCTCCTCCTCGGCGGGCGGGGCCGCGGCGGCGTCCTCGCCCAGGGGCGCGCCCTGCTGAGCGGCCACCTGCGCGGCGACGAGGTCGGCCCTGGCCTGGGCGGAGCGGTTGCGGGCCACCCAGAAGCCGCTGACCACGATCAGCGCGGTGGTCAGCAGCAGGGCGATCACCCGCACGCCGGCCGCCCCCGCCTCGTGAGGTGCCCGCCGGCGCGCGCGCCGGCGGCGTGAAGCTGCTCTAGGTCTCTCGGCATCGGCCAAGTGTACTCGCCACCGGCCACGCGAGCCCCGGCGCCGCGACACCGGGACACGCCGCGGGCACGCTCGGGCCGGCGGACCCTCCCCGCCGCGTAAGAGCGCCGTAAGAATGGGGCGAGAGCGCCGTAAGTCCCGCGAAGTTAGGTTCGCCACATGCGCTTCAACGACCTACTGAAGCAGGCGGTGGACGCCGGCGCGTCCGACGTGCACCTGCACGTGCCGCTGCCCGTGATGATGCGTGTCAGCGGCCGCCTCAAGCCCATGAACGACGTGGGGCTGACGCCACGGGCGACCGAGGCATTGCTCGACCTGATGTGCAACGAGCAGCAGCGCGCCCAGTTCGACGCGAAGCAGCAGGTCGACCTGGCCTACAGCGTCCCCGGCCTCGGCCGCTTCCGCGTGAACCTGTTCAGGCAGCGCGGCTCCGTGAGCGCGGTGCTGCGCATCATCAACTCGGACGAGAAGGCCCTCCAGGTCGTCAACCTCCCGCAGGACACCATCGACTACTTCAAGAACCAGGAGAAGGGCCTCGTCCTCGTGACCGGCCCGACCGGCTCGGGCAAGTCGACCACCCTCGCCCGCATCCTCGACGAGATCAACTCGACCCACGCGAAGATGATCGTGACGGTCGAGGACCCGATCGAGTACCTGCACCGCGCCAAGCGCTCGATCGTAGTGCAGCGCGAGCTGGGCATGGACGCGCCGTCGTTCTCGGAGTCGCTCGTCGCCGCGATGCGCCAGGACCCCGACGTGATCATGATCGGCGAGATCCGCGACCACGCCACTGCGGCCGCGGCGCTGTCGGCGGCCCAGACCGGGCACCTCGTCTTCAGCACGCTCCACACGCAGGACTCGGTGCGGACCATCAACAGGATGATCGAGCTGTTCCCGCCGCACGAGCGCGAGACGGCCCGGATCCTGTTCGCCGAGTCCCTAGTCGGCATCGTCTCGCAGCGCCTGCTGCCGCGCGTGGGCGGCGGGCGCGTGGCGGCCACCGAGATCCTCAAGGGCACGCTGCGCGTCAAGGACCTCATACGCGACGAGGAGCGCACGCCCGAGCTCTACGACGTGCTCAAGGAGGCGCGCCTCGACGGCATGCAGTCCTTCGACGACCACCTCGCCGAGCTCTACGCCCAGGGCATCATCGACTACGAGACCGGCTACACCGCCGCGACGAGCAGCCAGGCCTTCAAGATGGCCGCCACCCAGGTGGAGGTCATGCGGCAGACGCAGACCGAGGCGACGCGGCAGACGCAGGCCGAGGGAGCGCGCCACACCCAGGCGTCGTGACCCTCGCCCGGCCGGCGAGCGCCAAGCGGTACGCCGGCCCCCGCCCCCAGGGCGGCAGCGACAGATAGGCCCCTAGCGCCTACCGGGGGGTGACGCGCTTCAGAAGGGCACCTCGACCGGCGCCTCCCTGGCGGAGCGCCGGTCGAGGCCGTTCCTGGGCCGGTGCGCGATCAGCGCGTGCTTGTCGACGGTGAGCGTGGCCCTGAGCCACGGGCAGGTGGCCCTCAGCTCCTCGAGGCGCGAGGCGTCGACCGACGCGCCGTCGACCTGGTAGAGGTAGCGCCCGTCGTCGGTGGCGACCTCGAGCCGCACCGGCGTGCGTCCGCCGAGCTCGTCGAGCGCCGAGCGCAGCTCGAGCAGCTGGTGCTCGGCGACGCCGCCCAGCTCGAACGACACGACGGCCACCTCCGGCACCGCCGCTCCGGCCTCTCCGCGCTTGTCCCAGCGCACGACGCGCTCGGCAACGAGGCGCGTGGCGTCGCCGTCCTCGGAGACCTCGGCGACGAGCACCACCGGCGCGTCCTCCTCGAGCAGGGGAGCGACCTCGTCGTAGGAGCGGCCGAACGCGAGGACCTCGCGGCTCGCCGTCTCGTCGGCGATCTCGAACCGGGCCATCATCGTGCCCTTGCGCGTGGGGCGCTTCACGACGTTCTGCACGAGCCCCGCCAGCGCGACGCGCACCCGACCCCCGTGCCCCTGCGCCCTGGCGTCGGCGAGGTGGGCGTCGACGTCGGCGACGCTGCAGGTGGCCGCCTCGGCCAGGCCGGGGTAGGAGGCCATGGGGTGGGCCGAGAGGTAGATGCCCAGCGCCTCCTTCTCGTGCCTGAGCATCTCCAGCTCGCTATATTCGCCGGGCGCCTGCAGCGCGGGGGGCAGCATCTCGGCGTCCCCGAACAGCCCGAGCTGGCCGCCCGCCGCCTGCTCGCGCTTGGCCGCGCCCCATTTCACGGCGACGTCGACGTTCGCCAGCAGCGCCGCCCTGGCGCGCAGCGCCGCGCCGCGGTCGATGACCTCCCCGGGGCCGGCACCGAGCGCGACGTGGTCGAAGGCCCCCGCCTTGACGAGGAACTCCACGGCGCGCTTGTTCACCAGCGCCGTGTCGACGCGCGCGCAGAAGTCGAAGAGGTCCTTGAACGGCCCGCCGCGCTGGCGCTCGGCCAGCACGTGGTCCACGGCGGCCTCGCCGACGTTCTTGATGCCGTAGAGGCCGAAGCGCACGACGTCGCCGTCGGGCGTGAAGTCGGCCCGCGAGAGGTTGATGTCGGGCGGCAGGACCTCCACGCCCATGTGCCTGGCGTCGGAGACGTACTGCGCGACCTTGTCGGAGTCGCCGCGCTCGACGGTGAGCAGGGCGGCGGCGAACTCCACGGGGTAGTGCGCCTTGAGGTAGGCCGTCTGGTAGGAGAGCAGCACGTACGCCGCGGCGTGCGACTTGTTGAAGCCGTAGCTGGCGAAGCGCTCGAGCAGGTCGAAGATCCTGTCGGCCTCGGCCCTGTCGATGCCGTTCTTCGCCGCCCCCTCGCGGAACACCGCCCGCTGGCGCTCCATCTCGTCGGCCTTCTTCTTGCCCATCGCCCGGCGCATGATGTCGGCCTGACCGAGCGTGTAGCCCGCGACGGCCTGGACGATCTGCATCACCTGCTCCTGGTAGACGGGGATGCCGTAGGTCTCGTCGAGGATGGGCGCGAGCAGGTGGCGGGACCGCGGGAAGTCGGAGTAGTCCACCTCCTCCAGGCCGTGGTGCCGCCTGATGTAGACGGGGATGTTCTCCATCGGCCCGGGGCGGTAGAGCGAGTTGACGGCGATGAGGTCCTCGATGCGGCGGGGCTTGAGCTTGCGCAGGGTGTCGACCATCCCCGCGCCCTCGAACTGGAACACGCCGGCGGCGTCGCCCTGCGAGAGCATCTCGAAGACCTTGGGGTCGTCCTGCGGGAACGAGTCGGGATCGAGGTCCAGCCCGCGCGACTCCTTGACGATGCGCACCGCCGCCTCGATGAACGACAGCGTGCGCAGGCCGAGGAAGTCCATCTTGATGAACCCCAGCTCCTCGACCGAGCTCATGTCGTACTGCACGACGATCGGCCCGTCGCCGGCCCGGAACACCGGCGCCAGGTCGGTGACGCGGTCCCTGGCGATGACGACGCCGGCGGCGTGCACGGAGGCGTGGCGCGTCAGGCCCTCGAGCGCGCGCGCGACGTCGATGTAGCTCCTGGCGCCCTGCTCGTAGAGCTCGCGCAGCTCGGGCACGTCCCGCAGCGCGTCGTCGATCTTCACGCTGCGGCCCATGACCACCGGGACGAGCTTGCTGACCCTGTCCGACTCGGCGAAGGGCACGTCGAGGACCCTGGCGGCGTCCTTGATGGCCGCGCGCGACGCCATGGTCCCGAACGTGGCGATGTGCGCCACGCGGTCGTCCCCGTACTTCTCGCGCACGTAGTCGATGACCTCGCCGCGTCTGACGTCGGAGAAGTCGATGTCGAAGTCGGGCATGCTGATGCGCTCGGGGTTCAGGAAGCGCTCGAACAGCAGGCCGAACCGCAGCGGGTCGATGTTCGTGATGCCGATGCAGTAGGCGACGATCGAGCCGGCGCCGGAGCCGCGGCCCGGCCCGACGCTGATGCCCTGGCCCTTGGCCCAGTTGATGAAGTCGGCGACGATCAGGTAGTAGTCGGCGAAGCCCATCGAGATGATGACGGCCAGCTCGTACTCGCAGCGCGAGAGCACCGTGTAGGCGTCGGCGTCCTCGCCGGGGCGCGAACCGGCGTCCGGCAGCCTCGCGCGCAGGCCCTCCAGGTGCGTGTAGACGTAGCCGCCGCGCCGCCGCAGCGCCGCGCCGTCCTCGCCGGCGAGCTCCTCGTCGCTCAGCCGGCACAGCTCGCCGGCGCGCGCGAGGGCCAGCAGCACGTCGTCCAGGGGCGCCGTCTCCGGCGTGGTGCCCTGCGGCAACGACGCCAGCGCCGCCCGCGTGCCCTCGTCATCCGCCGCCTCCGCCAGGTAGGCGCGCATCACGTCCTCGGTGAGGGAGGCGTAGCGCTGCATCGCGCCGCGGTAGGTCTGCACGCGGAGCTGGTCGGCCAGGGTCATCCCCTCGGGGACCCGGATCTCCGGCATCTGGTAGACGCGCCTCTTGCCGATGGGCAGCTCGCACGTGACCATGTCGGCGATCGCGTTCGTGTTCGAGATCGCGCCGGGGTACTCGCTCTCGGGAACGGCGGCGGCCATCTCCTCGGGCGTCTTGACGTAGAACTCGTCGCAGGGGAACCGCATGCGGTCCTCGCTGGCGACCATCTCCTTCGTCTGGATCGCCAGCAGCACGTCGTGGGCGCGCGCGTCCTCGCGGCGGACGTAGTGGCCGTCGTTGGTGGCGACCATGCCGACGCCGTAGCGGTCGGCCAGCTCCCTGAGCACCGGGTTCAGGCGCTTCTGCTCCTCGAGGCCGTGGTCCTGGATCTCGACGAAGAAGTTCTCGCCGAAGATGTCGAGGTGCTCCTTGAACAGCCGCTCGCCCTCCTCGGGGCCGATGTCGAGGATCGCCCGCGGGATCTGCGCGCCGAGGCAGCCGGAGAGCGCGATCACGCCCCGCGAGTGCTCGCGCAGCAGCTCCAGGTCGACGCGCGGCTTCATGTAGAAGCCCTCGAGGTAGGAGCGGCTCGAGAGCCGGCAGAGGTTCTGGTAGCCCTCGAAGTCCCTCGCCAGGAGCGTGAGGTGGTAGTAGCCGCCGTCGAGCTTCGCCGAGCCGCGGCGCTTCTCGAACCGCGAGCCAGGCGCCACGTAGGCCTCGATGCCGAGGATGGGCTTAACGCCCTCGGCCACGCAGGCCTTGTAGAACTCCACGGCGCCGTGCATGTTGCCGTGGTCCGTGATGGCGACGGCGGGGTCGTCGGGGGAGACCTCCTTGACCCACCTGACCAGCTCGGATATGCGCGCGGCCCCGTCCAGGAGGCTGTAAGCGGTGTGCTGATGGAGGTGGGCGAAGCGCTTGACCTGGCCGGGCATGGGGCGAGTCTATCGCGCCCCCGCGCCCCGGCCTGGCAGCGGGGAGTCGGGTCCCGGGGGCCCGCCGCCGGCGCGGCCGGGGCCCCCGGCGGGCGCGGTGGCGGCCCGGCGACGACGCCCGCGACGGGCCCGACGCGCTCCGGGTCGGGCGGCCGGAACGGGCTCGGGGCGCTCCGGGTCAGGCGGCCGCGACGGGCACGGCGGCCTGCCTGACCGGCGCCGACAGCGCCGACTCCACCTCGCGAGCGGCGCGCTCGCCGGAGCGCACGGCGCCCTCCAAGTAGCCGTTCCACACGGCCGAGGTCTCGCTGCCGGCCCAGTGCACGCGGCCGACGGGCTCGCGCAGCGCGGCCCCGAAGCGCGTCCACTGGCCGGCGCCGAAGCAGGCGCCGTAGCCGCCGCGCGACCAGGCGTCGGCGGACCAGTCCTTGTCGAGGTACGCCGGCCTGTCGAGAGCGGCGCGCCCGAACCAGGCGCCGAGGCAGGCGAGGACCTCCTCGCGCCTGGCGGCCGACCGCGGGCCCGCGAAGCGCCGGGCGTCGCCGCCCTCGAAGAACCCGACGAGCACGCCGGCGGTCGCGCCGGGCGGAGAGTCGTCGTAGACCGTGTGGACGGGGCCCCTGACGCTGAACACCTGGCCGGTGAGGCCCTCCTCGCGCCAGAACGGCCGCGGGTAGACGACGGCGAACTTGACGACGGCGCCGAGGCGCAGGCGCGCGTGGAGGAGGGCGCGGGCCGGGGGCAGCCGCGGCGCGAACGCGATGCCGGCCGCCAGTGGAGGCGGCACGGCCACCACGACCCGCTCGGCGCGGGCGGTGAGGCCTGGGGCGCGCGCAGAAGCGCCGGCCGCCTCCTGCTCGATGGCCCTCACCGGGACCCCGAGCAGGCAGCGCTCCCCGAGGCTCTCGGCGAGCGACCGCGCCACGGCCTGGGCACCCTGGGCCACGACCGCGTGCTGCGCCCCGCCGGTGCTGCTCGCCAGGCTGGCGTGACCGCCGCCGGAGGCCAGGTAGAAGGCGGCGTGCAGCACCGACACGTCTCCAGGCTCGGCGGCCACGAACCCGCTCATCTCGGCGGCGAAGCAGCGCCTGGCGTCGGCGTCCGGCAGGCGGCGCGCCAGCCAGGCCGCCAGCGTCGTGGCGTCGAGCTCGCTGGCCCGCGGGTGGCTGTGGGGCGCCTCGAGGTCGAGCTCCGCCCCGATCTCCTCGAGCTCGCGCCACGCCTCGGCGACCCCGGGCGCCTCCGCCAGGGGCAGGCTGGCTCCGCCGAAGGTCCCGGCGCTCACGCGCGTGCGCGTGCCGCCCTCGCAGATCAGGTGGTGGCCCTCGGAGTCGACGGGGCGCACGGCCAGCCCCAGCTCGGCGCAGAGCCGCTCCAGGCGCTCCTGGCCCACGCCGAGCCACTGGGCGCCGAGCGACACCCGCGTCTCGCCGCGGTGCCAGGCGTCGAGCGCCCTGCCGCCGACGCGGTGCTGCGCCTCCAGCACCAGGACGTCACGCCCCGCGGCGGCCAGGCGCCGCGCCGCCACCAGCCCAGCGAGGCCCGCGCCGACGACCGCGACCTCGCACCTGAGGACCTCGTCTCGACCGCCTCCGCCGACGAACCGACCTCTCCGCATGACCGCACCTCCTCGTGGTGTGCGGCCAGCCTCTTCGGCCGGCGTTTCAGCAGCGTTTCAGGGGCGTGCCTCAGTCGCCGGGCGCCGCCTGCCGCGCCGCCCGCGGGCTGCGCTCCAGCCGCCGCGAGAGCTCGGCCAGCAGCTCGACCTCGTCGGCCACGACCCGCCTCAGGTCCCAGGCGGCCGCCGCGGCGGCTACGCGGCCCGCCTTCGCCGGCGGCAGACGCGCACGCCTCTCCTCGAGGACCTCCGCGTTGAGCCTCCGGACGGGCGCCTGCGTCAGCGGCTCGGCCAGCAGGTACTCGGAGAGCGCGTAGGCGCGCTCGTGCTCGCCGACGTCGGCGTGCAGCTTGGCCACCATCGACAGGCCCTGCGCGATCGACCGGTTCACAGGCTCCGTCTCGAGCGCCGCGGCGAAGGCCTGCGAGTAGGCGCGCGCCGACTCCAGGTGCTCCCCCCGCAGCCGCGCGTTCTCGCCCAGGAGGCAGAGCGTCCCCTCGACGGAACCGCGGGCGCCCACCCGGCGGCAGAGGGCGAGCGAGCCGAGCAGGAGCTCGTGCGCCTCCGCGAGCGCGCCGTGACGGTTCAGGTGGCCGGCGAGGTTGTTGCGCCCGGTGATGACGTGGTGAAGGTTCCCGAGCCGCTCCCCGACGGCCAACGACTCGCGGTAGAGGGCCTCCGCGGCCGCCGGGTCGCCGCGTTCGCCGGCGACGACCGAGGCGTGGTTGAGGGCCGCGCCCCGCACCCTGTCGTCGCCCAGGCGCCGCGCCTCGGCCAGCGCCGCGTCGACCACGGCCTCGGCACCGTCCAGGTCGCCGAGGTCCCGCATCGACACCCGCGCCACCTTCAGGTCGGCGTAGATCGCGTCGACGAGGTCGCCGTCCGCGCGCCTCATCGCCGCGCAGCGCTGGGCCGTGGCCAGCGCCGCCGCGGCCTCGCCCGCCTCCTCCTGCACGTCCGAGAGCACGCTCAGGGCGTCGGCGAGCTCGGCGGCCGAGCCGCCCGCCTCGGCCCGCGCCAGCGCGCGCTCGGCGTAGCGCCGCGCCTCCTCGAGGTCGCCGAGCAGCCGCGCCGTCGTCGACGCCCAGCACAGCGCGGACCTCAGGGGCGGCGCGTCGTGCTCCTCGAGGACGGGCAGGGCGGCGCGCAGTACCTCCCAGCCCTCGGCGATGCGCCCGGCGCCGAAGAGCATGCGGGCCTGGCTGGCGCGCGCCCGCGCCGCCAGCACGGCGTCGCCGGCGGACTCGAACCCCTCCGCGAGGCGGGCGAAGAGGCCGACGCCCAGGCCCGACTCGCCCAGGTAGCTGAGCGCGGCGTCGAGCGGGCCCATGGCGTCGGCGATCGCGGCGACGTCGGCTCGCGCGGCGAGCTCGACGGCGTGGCGCAGGTTCGGCATCTCCGCCGTGAGCACGCGCCGCGCCGCGGCGTGCCCCGCGCCCCGCAGGGCCCGGCGCTGCTCGCGCAGCAGCTCGAGGTAGTACGCGACGTAGCTGGCCTCGAGCGCCCGCCGCTCCGCGGGATCCAGACCACCTAGGGCCTGCCTCCTGACGAGCTCGTGCATGACGAAGGGCCCGGCCTCGGTGCGGCGGACGAGGGCCGCCTTGGCGAGGCCCTGCAGCAGGGCGGGGTGGACGTCGGCCACCTCCTCGGCGGCGGTCGCGGTGAACCCGCCGGGGAAGAGCGCCAGCCGGGGCAGGGCCGCCCTCTCCCGCGCGTCCAGCGCGTCCGTGGCCTCCGCGAGCAGCGCGAGGAGGCTGCGGTGCCGCTCCGGCACGTCGGCAGCGTCGGTCGTGAGCACGCCCAGGCCCTCCTCGAGCCGGGCCAGCAGCTCCTGCGCCGAGAGGGTGCGGGCGGCGCTGGCCGCCAGCTCCAGCGCCAGCGGCATGCCGTCGACGCGCCTCGCCAGCTCCGCGGCGGCCGCCAGGTCGTCGCGGCCCAGGCGGGCGCCGGCGGTGCGGGCGGCGACCCTGTCGGCGAACAGGCGGACGGCGTCGTAGGCGAGGGGGTCGGCGTCCTCGCGCGGCGGCACCGCCAGGCCGCCGAGGGGGAAGAGCGTCTCGACGCTGAGGCCCAGCGCCACCCGGGAGGTGACGAGCAGCCTCAGGCCCGTTGCGGCGGCGAGCAGCTCGGCGAGGGACCGCGCCTCCGCCGCCACGCCCTCGCACGAGTCGAGCACCAGCAGGCCAGGCTGCAGCACGAGGCGGTCGAACACCTGCGCCTCCAGCGGACGCGGTCCCGAGGAGGCGAGCCCCAGGGCGTCGGCGATCGCCGCGAACAGCGCCTCCCGCGTCGTGACGGAGCCGAGCGGCACGTACCATGCCGGCTGCGGGTGGTCGCGGAGGTGGCGCCGCGCCGCCTCGAGGGCGAGCCTGGTCTTGCCCACGCCGCCCAGTCCGTTCACCGTCACGAGGCGCACGTCGTCGCGGCCGAGCAGGCC
This sequence comes from Trueperaceae bacterium, assembly GCA_036381035.1. Lineage (NCBI taxonomy): Bacteria > Thermotogati > Deinococcota > Deinococci > Trueperales > Trueperaceae > Trueperaceae bacterium. The sequence continues at coordinate 71,708 of DASVDQ010000014.1, forward strand.
CACCAGCGCCCCCAGCTCGTCGCTCCGCCCCACGAAGCGGGTCAGCGCCCGCGGCAGCCCGGGAGCGTCCCGCACCCGCCAGGCCGGCGTCGCCGCGCCCGCGGAGAGGGCCTCGAAGAGGCGCGTCGTCTCCCTGTCCGGCTCGGCGTCGAGCTCGCTGCGCAGCGCGTCGGCGAAGGCGGTGTAGGCCTCGGCGGCGGCCTGGCGCTCGCCAGCGGCGAACAGCGCCGCGAGGAGGGCGCAGAGGGCCTCCTCGTCGAGCGGGTCGTCGCGCAGCAGGCGGCGCAGCCAGCCGGCCGCCGACGCGTGCTCCCCTCGCTCGCCGAGGCTCGCCGCTAGCCCCAGGGCGCAGGCGCGCCACCGCCTCCTCAGGTCGGCGCGCTCGGCGTCGAGCCAGGAGCCGTAGGCGGGGGCGTCGTGCACCTCGACGCCCGCGAGGAACTCCCCGCGGTAGAGACCAAGCGCCGCCTCCCAGTCGCCGCGGGCAGCGGCGTCGGCGAACGCGGCCACGTCGGTGTCCACGACGTACCTGAGGCGCGCCTTCTCGACGACGAGCTCGCCGGGCCAGCCGCGCGAGCGCGCGCGGTGCAAGATCACGCGCACGTTGCCCAGCGCCACCTCCTCGGGGGCGTCGGGCCTATAGAGGTAGGCGAGCTCGCTCCGCGTCACCCAGCCGCCACGGCTCGCGAGGTAGTAGAGGAGGGACGCCGGCTTGTCGACGGGCAGGTCCCGGGCTCCCTCCGGCGCGTGGACGGCAGGCGACCCGAGCAGCCTCAGGCTGGCCTCCACTCCGGGATGATAGACGCTCGCGCCGTCGCGGACGGCGGCGGCGCGTCACCGCCAACCCGTCGCCGTCGTTGACACCGTTCCGAAGGCCCGTGGTAGACTTCTTGTCGCCTTGGCGCCGTAGCCAAGTGGTAAGGCAGAGGTCTGCAAAACCTCGATTCACCGGTTCGAATCCGGTCGGCGCCTCCAACCTTCTCCCAGAGGCGCCCAAGGCCACGGCGAGAGGCACACGGTTCGCAGGCGCGTAGCTCAGTGGGAGAGCGCTACATTGACACTGTAGAGGTCGGCAGTTCAATCCTGCCCGCGCCTACCAAGCAAGGACCCCCGCGCGCAGCGGGGGTCCTCGTCTGCGGGACGCTCGCGCCGCGGTAGTCGGGTCGCCGCGGGCGGGGACGGCGGACCTCCCCAGCGGCCGCGGCTCCCCCGTGTCCGCGGCGACGATCGGCGCCCACCGCGACCCCGAGCGCTCGGCATCTCCCGTCGCCCGACGCCCAGCCGTGGTAACAGATGGTACGGGGAGTCCGCGAGAGGCGGACCGCGATGGGGTGCCTCACGACATGACCTTGCCGAGCCTCAACGTCTCGCGACGGCTCAGCCGCGTCCACGAGTCGGACCTGCTCTCGCGCATCTGCGTGCGCCCGCCCTACTTCGCCCTGGAGGACCTGACCCTCGACGGCCTCGAGCTGCACGCGACGGCCCGAGCCGAGTCTCCGGCGGCGCTCGAGGTCGGGCCGATGCCCGCCGCCGAGCTCGGCAGGCACGCCGCGATCGTCGGGCTCTCGCTCGCCGCCCTCTCGCAGGCAGACGAGGCCCGCCGGTACTACCTGGCGCGGCGCGCGGAGTGCCGCTACGTGCCCAACGCGGCGCCCTACGGCTCGCCGGTGCGCTTCGTGGCGCGACTTCTCGGGCTCGACAAGCGCACGGCGAGAGCCGCCGTCGCTGCCACGGCCGCGGGGGCGCGGCTCGCCTCCTTCGAGATCGACTACACGGTCCTCACCGAGTCGGCCTTCGAGCGGCTCTTCCGGATCCGCGCGATGACCACCCCCGCCGGACCCAGCCCGTACGGCTCGCTGCTGGCCACGGAGTGGCGCGCCACGGAGGGCGGCGGCGAGCAGGTCGTCGCGGAGGTGCCCGCCAGCGCGTGCGTCGGGCACTTCGACGGCTACCCGGCGCTGCCGGTCGCCGTGGTCATGGGCCAGCTCTCGTACCTCGCCGGGCGCGTGCACGGCGAGCCGTACCGGGTGCTGCGCGGCGAGGTGGAGGCCAGCGACCTCGTCTGGGCGGGCGAGCGCGCCGTGTTCAGCGCGGCGCGCGCCGGCGTGGGAGGGCATCCCGACGTGCCCGGAGCGCATCGCTACCGCTGCCAGGCGGCGGCGGGGGACCGGGTCGTGGGCGCCATGACCCTGTGGCTCGAGTCAGTTGACTAGGGTGTCGCGGACCGGCCGGGGCTTGCCCGGCGTCAGCGGCAGGGACGGCTGCACCTCGGCCGCCGGCAGGGGGCGCGAGAACAGGAAGCCCTGGCCGAGCTGACAGCCGAGGTCGCGTAGCACCCGGCGCTGGGCCTCGGTCTCGATGCCCTCGGCGACGATCACGAGGTCGAGGTGCTTCGCGACGTGGGTGATCGCCTCGACGAGCGCCAGCGCGAAGTGCGGGGCGTGCAGGGGAGAGCCGAGGTCCTTGACGAAGCTCTTGTCGATCTTCACGGTGTCGATGGGCAGGTCTCGCAGGTAGGCGAACGAGGAGTAGCCGGTCCCGAAGTCGTCGATCGCGATCCTGACCCCGAGGCGTTGCAGGCGCTGGAGCGTCTCGGTCACGTGGTCGACGCCGTGCATGACGATGCCCTCGGTCAGCTCGATCTCGAGCAGCTCGGGCAGCAGCGCGTGGTCCTCGAGGGCGGCCTCGACGGTGCGGAAGAAGCCGGGGTGCGCGAACTGCATAGCCGAGACGTTCACCGAGACGACGACGCCCTGACCGGACAGCGCCTCCCACGCCTTCGCCTGGCGGCAGGCCTCGCGCAGCACCCGCTCGCCCAGGGAGACGATGAGGCCGCTCCGCTCGGCGATGGGGATGAACTCGTGCGGCGGGACGTGGCCCCACTTCGGGTGATACCAGCGCGCCAGCGCCTCGACCTTCCTCAGCTCCCCGGTCTCGAGGTCGTGGATCGACTGGTAGACGACGGTGAGCTGGCCGTCGTCCGCGCTGAGCCCGGTCCTCAGCTCGCGCTCGAGGCTCCGCTGGCGCTCGACGAGCGCGTCGGAGTCGGCGCGGTAGCGCTGCACGCCGTTCTTGCCCGAGCGCTTGACCCGGTACATCGCCGAGTCGGCGTGGCGCAGGAGCGTCGGCCCGTCTGGCGCGTCGTCCGGGTAGAGGCAGATCCCGATGCTGGCCGTGACGTGGTGCGAGAGGTCGTGCAGGTCGAAGGGCTTCACCAGGGCCGCCTGCAGCTTGCGCGCCGCGAACATCGCGGCCTGGGGGCTCTCGACGTCGCCGAGGATGATGACGAACTCGTCGCCGCTTATGCGCGCCATGACGTCGTCCGGCCCGAGCTCGTCCTGCAGGCGCCGCGACACCGAGCGGAGCAGCTCGTCGCCGGCCTCGTGGCCGAGCGTGTCGTTCACGACCTTGAAGCCGTCGACGTCGAGGTAGAGCACCGCGACCCGCCCGCCGGACGACCGCGCCCTGTCCAGGCGCCTCTCGAGCTCGTCGTCGAGGCGGAGGCGGTTCGCGAGCCCCGTGAGCGCGTCGTGGTAGGCCTGCCGCTCGGCCTCCTCCATGCGTGCGCGCGTGCGCGTGTAGCTCTCCTTGAACTGGATGAACACCGAGGTGAGGACGAGGAGCACGGTGTTGGCCAGGTTCAGCTCGATGAGCGCGTAGGCGACGCCCCAGTCGACCGCGCCGGCGATCGCCCCGGGGACCGTGTAGACGCCAGCGAGCAGGAGCACCCCGGCGGTGAACGCGCGCACCGCCAGCTGGCCCAGCCGGCCCTCCTCGAGGATGAAGGAGAGGAGGTAGACGACAGGGATCCAGAAGAGGGTCTCGGTGAACTGCGCCTGGACGTCGGTGCCGGCGGGGGCGAGGAAGAGCAGCCAGCCGAGCTTGAGGAAGAAGAACGAGCTGGCGCCGACGATGATCGTCATCACGACGAGCGGGAGTGTGCGGCGACCGAACGCCAGGACCGCCTCGAGCAGCAGCAGGAAGCCCCCCATGAGGGGGTAGAGCACGAGGTCGAAGCCGGTGGCCTGGCCGCTGGGAACCTCGAGCGCCAGGCCGACGAGGAAGGCCAGCGCGCCTATGGGGATGAACGCCAGCAGTATCCGCCGCCACATCGCCTCGTAGCGAGTGCCGGAGCTACGCAGGTCTGCCGCCTCCAGCAGGCGGTGAGCCCACTCCACGGTCCGGACCTTAGGGGAGACCCGCTCACGGGAACCTTACGTGGTCCGCGCCCCTCCGGGACGGCAGACATCCTGACCGTCGGCAGCAACGGCCCCGGCGAGCCGGGTGCGGACGGGTCGCCCACCAGGGAGGCGAGCGTCGCGGGGCCAGACCCCTCGCCCCTAGTGACCTACGAGATGTCGCCCGACGGCACGTTCGTCGTCATCGGGTCCTCCGGGAACCCACTGTGGGGCGGGCTCGTCATGAAGGCCGAGCTCGACCTCCCGGCATGGGCAGTCGCGCAGCGCTGCGTAGGCGGTTGCGCCGATGAACCGGGCGCGGCACGCGCCGCACCATCGCACCACGCCGCGGCCGCGGTGGGGCCAGAAGCGCCCTGCCCTCCACGCGCACGCGTAGCGAGCGCGGCCCGCGAACGGGTCGCGAGCTCGGCCGGGCCGCGGCGGGGAAGGAGCCGACCTATGCCTGGAGTCATGGAGCTGGTGAACCGGGCCAAGGAGGAGGTCGAGAACCTCTCGCCGAGCGCGGTGGCCCGCGAGCTGGGGCGGGGCGACGTCGTGATCGTCGACATAAGGGAGCCGCACGAGACGCGTCAGGGGATGATCCCGGGGGCGATCAGGGCGCCGCGGGGCATGCTCGAGTTCAACGCCGACCCCACGACCCAGTACCACATCGCCGCGCTGCAGCCGGACCGGCGCGTGATCCTCTACTGCTCCGCCGGCTCGCGGTCGGCGCTGGGGGCAAAGGCGCTGAAGGAGCTGGGCTACCGGGACGTCGCCCACCTCGAGGGCGGCTTCCGCGCCTGGCAGGCGGAGGGCCGGGAGGTAGAGGTGCCGCGGGACCTCGCCGCCTGACGGCGGCAGCGAGGGCTGCTCCGTCCGCGGGATCGGTCGCCGCGTCGGCGCCGGACGCCCGCCCGCGGGCCGCTAGCGCCCCTTGGGCGGCACGTCTACGAGGCCGAGGCGGTACGCCTCCGCTATCGCCTCGGCCCGGGACCGCACCCCCAGCTTGGCGAGCACCGCCGAGACCTGGTGGTCGACGGTGCGCGTGCTGACCCGGTTGCGCCGGGCGATCTCGGCGTTGCGGAGGCCCGCGGCGACGAGCTCGAGCACCTGCCGCTCGCGGTGCGTCAGCCCGAGCGGGTGCGCTCGCGTCGACGGCTGCGGACCCCGCGGGATCCCGCGCACGCCGCGGGACCTGAGGCGCCTCGCGACGTCGGCCAGCGCCGGACGCGCGCCGAGCTCCTCGAACGACCGGCGCGCCTCGACCAGGTCCTCCACGTCGTCGGACTCCGCGAGCGCCGCCGCGCGCTCGTACGGGCACCCCAGCCTGGCCCAGCGCCGGGCGGCCTGCCGCGCCCTGCCCCGCACCTGCAGCGCGAAGGGCCCGCGGGCGTGCGCCGACAGGCGCGGGTCGCCGCCGGCCTTCCAGACCCAGTAGGCGAGCTGGGCGACGTGCCAGGCGCTGCCCTCCTCGCGGGCGCGGTCGTACGCGTGCCTCGCCTCCGCCAGCGCTGCCTGATGGTCGCCACGCGCCAACGCGGCTTCGGCGAGCGCGGCGCGCATGGCGACCACGACGGCGAGCCGCGGTGAGCTCCTCGCGTGCTCCTCGAGCCGCTCCAGCGCCTCGCCGGGGTCGTGGTCACCGAGGCGCACGCGCAGGAGCACCCGCACGAGGGTCGCCCAGACGAGGGCCGTGGGCGACTGGTGCGGGCGCTCCAGCACCCAGGTCGCCGCCGCCTCGGCCTCGGACCACCGCCCCATGCGCAGGTGCGTGAGGGCCCGCAGCGCGAAGGTGGGGTGCAGCAGGCCCTCGAAGCCGCCGCGCCGCGCCAGGTCCTCGGCGCGGTCGAGCAGGACCTCGGCCTGTCGGCACCGGAACGTCTCGAGGAGCGCAGAGGCGACCTGGTCGTGCCCGACCACCGCCAGGTCGGCGTCGGGTCCGGTGGCGAGCGCCACGGCCCCGGCCAGCTCGTGCCTGGCCGCCGCCACGCGCTCGTTCGCCCCCAGCGCCATGGCCGCGATCGTCTTGGCGCGGACCAGGACGTGGGGGTTGCTGCCGCGCCGCGCCCGCTCCTCGGCCTCGCGCGCGAGGCGCAGCCCGGTCTCCCCGCGGGCGTAGCTGCGCCAGCCGCGGAGGAAGTAGATGTAGGCCTGGACGGGCGACCCCGGCCTGCCGTCCAGCGCGGCGCTGGCCTCCGCCAGGGCGTGCTCGGCCTCGTCGTCGCGCAGCATCGAGCAGAGGGTCCAGGTGAGCTGGCTGAGTAGCCTGGCCCGGCGCTCGGCGTGCTCGGGGCCCGCGAGCAGGTCGGCGGCGGCCCTCCTCGACGCGGCCGCCTCCTCGTTGTGGCCCGTGTAGCCGCAGGCGGTGGCGTGCAGCTCGAGGAGCGTGGCGCGCTCCTCGGGGTCGAGGCGTCCCGCGTGGCGCAGCGACCGCGCGAACTGCTCCCGCGCCTCGCGGTAGGCGCCCAGCCTCAGCGCCAGCCGTCCCGCCTCGGGCGCGTAGCGGATGACCGCGTCGCCGTCGCCGGCCATGTAGGCGTGGTGCGCCAGCACCGCCAGGGGCGTATCTGACGCCCCCGCTCCCACGCCGTGCGGCGAAGGCGCCCCCGCGCTCGCGCCGTCGCCCACCGGCGTGGGTCCGTCTGCGGACCCCGCGGCGGCGCCTCCCTCACGCGTGGCCGCCGCCGTAGCCGCCGCGCGCCGCCGCTCTAGCGCCGCCAGGACCGCGGCGTGCGTCCGCTCGCGGCGCGTGGCCGGGATCGACTCGAGCACCGCCTGCCTGGCGAGGTCGTGCCTGAAGCTCAGCGAGCCGCGCCGGCTGACGAGCAGGCCGGCCGCGACGCACTCGTCGAGGCAGCCCGGCGCGACGCCGAGCTCGGCGAGCAGCGACGCCGCGGCGTTCTGACCCACGACGCTCGCCACCTCCAGTGCGGCGATCGCCGGTGCGGAGAGGCGCGAGACGCGGGCCATGACCGCGTCGCCCACCTTCGCGGGCACGCCCTCGCCGCCCGCCGCCAGCACCTCGGTCACGAAGAACGCGTTGCCGCCGGTACTGCGGTACAGGGCCTCGGGGTCGACGCCGCTGCCCGCCGCCAGCTCGGCCACGGCCGCGGACGAGAGCCTCGGCACCTCGAGCCGGTGCACGGGGGGCGCGCCCGCCAGGTCGCCGAGGAGGCGCCGCAGGGGGTGCGACGGCGCCAGCTCGTCCTCGCGGTAGGTGGCGACGACCAGCGCCCTCGCGTCACCGACGCGCCTGCCCAGGTAGCGCAGGAGGTCGAGCGTCGCGTCGTCGGCCCAGTGGACGTCCTCGACGATGAGCAGGCGGGGGCGCTGGCCGGCGCGGAGCCTGTCGAGCAGCGCCGTGAACAGTCGCCGAGGCGCCGGGTCAGCCTCGACGAGACGAGCGAACCCGTCGTCGAGCTCCATCGCGAAGTCGAGGACCGGGCCCAGCGGCTGAGGCGCGGTCATCGCCTCGCAGGCGCCCGTCAGCACGACCGCGTCCCCCGAGTGCCGCCGGCGGAACGTCTCCACCAGGGCGCTCTTGCCCACGCCCGCCTCGCCGCCGACGAACACGAGGCGGCCCTCGCCACGCGACGCCGCCGCGGCGTGGCCCTTCAGCAGCTCGAGGAGGTCCTCCCGCTCAAGCAGCGCGTGGTCGCCCATGGGCACCGGCGACTATAGCGGCTCGCCCCGCGGTCCTCGCGCAGCACGCGGCGGGGGAGACGCGTTACCATCTGGCCCCATGGCCGGCGGAGGGAGAAGGCGTCTCAGCGCGCGCGACCTGAACAGGGCCACGCTAGCCAGGCAGCTGCTGCTCGCCCGGGAGCCGCTGCCCGCCGCCGTGGGCGTGCGGCGGGTCCTGGCGTTGCAGGCGCAGGAGCCCGTCGGCCCCTACCTTGCCCTCACCGCCCGCCTGGAAGGCTTCGCGCCGGAGGACCTCGACGCTGCATACGCCGCCGGCGCGGTCGCGCGCTCGACACTGCTGCGGATGACGATCCACGCCGTGAGCGCCGAGGACTACCCGACGCTCTACGGCACCATGCACAAGCGCCTGCGCGGCGCTCGTCTCGGCGACCCGCGTTTCACCAAGACCGGCGTGCCTGCCGCGGCCGCGCTCGAGGCGCTCCCAGAGCTGCTCGAGCACCTGACCGTGCCGCGCTCGAAGGACGAGATCGACGACTGGCTGGGCGAGCGCTTGGGCGTGCGTCACGAGCGGGTGTTCTGGGCGCTGCGGTCTTTCGCGCCGTTCTGGCACGTGCCGAACGGCGGCCCCTGGTCGTTCGCGCGGGGCCACGCCTTCCGCGCGGCGCCCGAGCCGATGCGCGAGCCGTGGGAGGAGGCCGCCGCGGCGGCGCTGCGTCGCTACCTGCGGGCCTTCGGCCCGGCGACGGTGAAGGACTTCGCCCGCTTCACGTTGCTGACGCGCGAGATGGCCCGCGAGGCCGTGGCGGCGGCTGGCGATACGATCGTCGGGTACGAGGGTCCGGACGGGTCCGAGCTCTTCGACGTGCCCGGCGCGCCCCTGCCCGACGGGGACACGCCGGCCCCACCGCGCCTGCTGCCGATGTGGGACAGCGCGCTGATGGCGCACGAGGTGCCCGGCCGCCTGCTGGACGACGGACTCAGGCCGCTCGTCGTGAAGCGCAACGGCGACGTGCTGCCGACCGTGCTGCTGGACGGACGCGTGGCCGGCGTGTGGCGCCCCGCCGAGAGGGGCGTGGAGGTGAGCGCGTTCCGGAAGCTCACGCGGGACGAATGGGACGGCTTGGCAGCGGAGGCCGAGCGCCTAGCCCCCCTCGCGGAGCGCGGTCCGCTGCTCCACGCCCGTTTCCTCAACTGGTGGCGGGACCTGGAGGCCGCCGAGGTGCGCCTGCTGCCCTACGCGACGACCTCGGTGAGGTAGCCGGGCAGCTCGACGGGCTCGATCCGCAGCGCCTCGAAGAGCGGCGCCGGCAGGGACAGGTCCCCGACGACGAGGCGGCCGACGTTCCCGCCGGGCTTCACGCCCACCTTCGGCAGCGCGATGGCCATGGTGATGTCGGCCTTCACGACGTCGCCCGGGGTCTCGCCGGTGTCGGCGACCATGCCGGTGGGGACGTCGAGCGAGATCACGCAGCAGTCGGCGTCGGAGTGGTTGAGCACGGTGATCACGTCGAGCGTGCGCCCCCTGGGCGGACCCTCGAGGTTCGTCCCGATGGCGGCGTCGATGATCACCGCGAACTTCATCTTGGGGAGGCTGTTGCGCACCTTGACGCGCTCGAAGTGCTTGAGGTGCTCGAGCTGCTCCTTCGGGGTGCCGGAGTAGTTCTCGGCCTCGTGGGTGGGCACGACCCATACCCGCCGACCGCGGGCGGCGAGCAGGCGCGCGGCGGCCAGGCCGCCCGAGCCGTTGTTGCCGCGTCCGGCGACGACGAGGACCGGTCCGTCCGACCCGACCTCGTCGATGAGGCTGACGAGGTTGCGCGCCGTGTGCTCGACCAGGACGCGGTTGTCGAGGCCGAACTTGCCCGTGGCCAGCATGATGAGCTGCTGCATCTGCGAGGCCGTGATGGCCGGCAGGTCGTCCCACTTGACCGTTGGAAAGCCCATCCAGCACCCTCTCCTGGGTCTAGCCGACGAGCTCGACAGCGTCGAGGTCGGCGGTGGAGTAGACGTTCTGCACGTCGTCGAGGTCCTCTAGCGCTTCCATGAGGTTGAGCACCTTGCGGGCGTCCTCGCTCGGCACCGGGGTGAGGCTCTGGGGCACGCGCGTGAGCTGCGCCACGGCGGGCTCGACGCCGCGCGCCTGCAGGCCCTCGACGACCTCGTAGAGGTCGCCCGGCGCGGTGTAGACGGTCAGGGCGCCGTCCTCGAGCTCGATGTCCTCGGCGCCGAGGTCGATCGCGACGTCCTCGAGGCCCTCGGCCGGCTCCTCGACCACGATCATGCCCTTCGTGTCGAACTGCCAGGCCGTGGAGCCGGAGAGGTTGCCGCCGTGCTTGCTGAACACGTGCCTGACCTCGCCGACCGTGCGGTTGCGGTTGTCGGTGAGGGCCTCCACGAGCATGGCGACGCCGCCGGGGCCGTAGCCCTCGTAGAGGACCTCCTCGAAGCTGCCGCCCTCGCCGCCGCCCAGGGCCCTCTCGATGGCCCGCTCGATGTTGTCGAGCGGCACGTTGTCCGTCTTCGCCGCGGCCAGCGCGTTCTTCAGCGCCAGGTTGACGCTGGGGTCACCGCTGCCGCCCGAGCGCACGGCGGACTGGATGGCGCGGATGTGCTTGCTTATGACCTTGCCGCGCTGACGGTCCAGCACCGCCTTCTTGCGCTTGATCTGGGCCCATTTGCTGTGTCCTGCCAAGGGAGAGTCCTCCAGCCGGCGGAGCGAGCTTCGCACCGCCGCACCGGACCACATTCTACCCCAAGGCGCCGCCAGCGCGGTTCGCGGCCTCCGGAGGCGTCAGGCGGTCAGTAGATGTACAGGTGGGTCTCCGCGACGTCCCTCACCTGGTAGGAGCGCAGCTCGAGCTCGATGGCCGCCGACCACTCGGCGTCGCCGCGCCGCCCGCGGTAGACGACCGTCCCCGAGGTCGGCTCGCCGGTGAAGCTGGCGCGCACCCGGTGCAGGCCGCGCGGCGGGGCCGCGTTGTAGACGACCCGCTGCTCCCGGGTCGGGAGGACCACGCTGCCGCCCGGCACGTACACGTTGCGCGACAGCAGGTAGACGGTGCCGTCCGGGTCGATGGCCGTGAGCGTCACGTAGCCGGCGCGCCGGGTCGTGATCAGGAACTCGATGCGGTCGCCGACGCGGTAGGTGTGGCCGACGCCCATCGTCGGACGGAAGTCGGTGATCTCGTCGCTCAGCGTGATCTGGACGCCGGGCGAGGGCGTGATCGTGATGGTGCAGGCGGAGAGCAGCAGCCCGCAGGCCGCGATCGCCTGGACGAAGGGCAGGCGGATGGTTCTCACAACTGTCCTCCTCGTGGCCATCAGGCTACTCCAGCGCGAGAGGTCCGCCGTTAACCGAACATTCAGCGCTCGGGGGGACGCCTCGCCCCCGCGGCCGGACCCTACGGAGGCGAGCCGCGACGTCGGGCGCGACGCCTACTGCGCCTCCGCGGCCGGCTCGGCCTCGAGGTCGTACGACGTGAGGATGTAGGGGAGGTCCGTCTGGTGGTAGCGGCCGCGCTCGTCGTACCAGAAGATGTAGGCGCCCTGTGCCTCGCCGCCAGAGCCCTCCGGGGCGGTACCCGAGCGGGTGACCTTGCCGTCGACGATGCCGCGGAAGACCGGCTTCCCGTCGTACGAGTAGATCGTTATGTACATCCGCGTCGCCGTGAAGTCCTGGATGCTGCGGCGGATGCGGTTCTGCGTCTCGTTGCGGCAGCCGGCCAAGAGTAGCACCAGCGCCACGACTAGCAAGAGGGTCAGGCTCCTGCGCACTTCCCACCTCCTACGGGGCGCGCGCCCGGAGGGCGCCTCGTAGGGGGAATCCTAGCGCGCCGCCGCGGCCCCACCGTATCGGCCGAAGGTATGACACGCGGGGTCAGGTCGGGCGTTCAGCGCCGCGACCTGCCGCCCCCGGCTGCCGGCGCGGACCGGGCGGCGCGGGCCGCGGCACGCCGGAGCCGTCGGGGGCCGCCGCGCACGACGGGCCGCTGCACAGGGTTTAGTCGGTCAGGCTCAGGTAATGTACCATCGTCCCGTGACGGCTGCGAAGCGCGACCCATACGAGGTGCTCGGCGTGCCGCGCGACGCCGACCTGGAGGCGATCAAGAGCGCCTACAGGCGGCAGGCCATGCGCTACCACCCCGACAGGAACCCCGGCGACGCGGCGGCCGAGGAGCGCTTCAAGGAGCTGTCCGAGGCGTACGCGCTGCTGCGCGACCCCGAGGCGCGCGCCCGCTACGACCGCTACGGTCACCCGTCGGCGGGTGGCTTCACGACGCCGACGTACACGGCCGAGCAGTGGCGGGAGGTGTTCCGCGAGGCGGACGTGCCGATCGACTGGTCGCGGGTCACCGCGTTCGGGTCGACTGGCAACGCCCTGTTCGACGCGCTCTTCGGGATGGTCGCCGGCATGCTCCGCGGCAGCGGGCTGCTGCCGGGGGAGACGCGCGAGGTGCGCCTCGACCTGACGCTCGGCGAGGCCGTGAACGGCGCCACGCGGCGGGTGCGCGTGCCCGGGCCGAGCACCTGCGCGCTGTGCCGCGGCACGGGCCGGGCCGCGCTGGGGGCGGCCGCGGAGGGCGTCGCGGCGCGCACGGGTCCGTTCGACGTGGCCACGTCCGGCGGCGTCTGCCCGGCGTGCGGCGGCAGGGGCGTGCGCCGCGGCACGGCCCTCGTCGACGTGAAGGTGCCGAAGGGCACCACCAGCAGCACGAAGCTGAGGCTCAGGGGCCTGGGCGGACCGGGCTCGCCTCCCGGCGACCTCCTCGTGGACGTCGAGGTCGCCCTGCCGCCCACCGCCGCGGTGCGGGGCCGCGACGTCCACGACCGCCTGCCCCTGCTGCCCTGGCAAGCCGCGGGCGGAGCCAGGGTCGACTACGAGGGGGTCACGGTGGACGTGCCGCCTGGCTCGGCGGCCGGCAGCACCCTCGTGGTCCCCGGCGCCGGCCTGGGCGGCGGCGACCTCCACCTGACCGTCGACGTCGACCTGGTCGGCGGAGCCCTGCGCGCCGCCCGCGGGTGGTTGCGTAAGCTTGCCTCCGGAGGGACGGCTTGAAGGACACGCACGACGACAAGCGCGAGCGCGAGGCCGAGCGCGACGACAAGGAGATCGACCGCGACAAGCCGCTCTACGTCATCAGCATCGCCGCCGAGCTCGTCGACATGCACCCGCAGACGCTGCGGCTCTACGAGCGCAAGGGGCTCATAGAGCCCAGCCGCAGCTCGGGCAAGACGCGCCTCTACTCGCAGCGCAACATCGAGCAGCTCCGCGAGATCAGGCGCCTGACGCAGGAGCTCGGCGTGAACCTCGCCGGCGTGGAGGAGATCATCAGGCTCAGGCAGCGCCTCGACGAGCTGCAGCGCAGCATGGAGGAGCGCATCGCCAGCCTCCAGGCGCAGCTCAGCGGCAGGTCGGCCGCCACGAAGAGCCTGCCGTCGGCCGCGGAAGAGGGCGACGACGAGGGCTGAGGGCTAGCGGGTCGCCGGCGCGGGCGCCCCGGAGCCGACGACGCGGGGGCCCGGGCCCCCGCCCCCCTGCGGGTTATCTTGCGGCGTGCGGATCGCCTCCCTGACACTGCAGGGCTTCAAGAGCTTCGGGGACCGCACCACCATCGAGTTCTCCCCGGGCGTCACGGCCATCGTCGGCCCCAACGGCTCCGGCAAGTCGAACATCATCGACGCCCTGCGCTGGACGACCGGCGGCGGCAGGGCTTCCGCCTTCAGGGCCGAGGACAAGACCGACCTGATCTTCCACGGGGCCAGCGGCAAGCGCTCCGTGAGCCTCGCCGAGGTCGAGGTCGAGCTCGTCGGCCCGCGCGGCGGCGTGAAGGTGTGGCGCAGCCTCGACCGCGACGGCAACACGCGCCTGCGCCTCAACGGCAGGAACGCGCGGTTCCTCGACGTCGAGGAGGCGCTGGCCGGCTCGGGCCTCGGCCGCTCGGGCCTGGCCGTCATCGGCCAGGGCGAGGTCAGCCAGGTGCTCATGGCCGACCCCGAGCGGCTGCTCGCCTACGTCTCGGAGGCGGCCGGCGCCGCCCGCCTCGCCACCCGCCGCGACCAGGCCGCCGAGCGGCTGGCGGCCGCCGACAGGCACCTCGAGAGGCTGCAGGAGCTGCTCGCGAGCCTACAGGAGCGCGAGCGGGTGCTGACCGAGGAGGCCGAGGGCGCGCGCCGTCACGCCGCGCTCACGGCCGAGGCGCTGCGGCTGCGCTACACGGCAGCGGTGCTGCGCCGCGACGCCCTCCTGGCCGAGCTGGCGGCCCTCGACAGGCGGCGCGGCGAGGACGAGCAGCGCCTGGCCGAGGGACGCGCCGCCCTGGCCCAGCTCCGCAGCGCGCTCGATGCCGCCAGGCGCGACCACGAGCGGGCGCAGGAGCGGCTGCGCGCCGCCGCCGCGGACCTCGAGGCGCGGCGCGGCGACGTGCGCGTGGCCGAGGAGCGCGTGGCCGGGCTCAGGGCCAAGGTGGCGGGCCTCGAGAGGCGCGAGGCCGACCTGCGCGCCGAGTCGGGGCGCCTGGAGGCCGTGACGGCCCCCGCGGCGCCGGACGACACCGTCGAGGCCGCCGACGCGCGCCTCGCCGCGCTGGTCGCGGCCGCGCGGGAGGCCGCGTCCCGCCACGCCGGCGCCCGCGACGCGGAGGCCGCCGCGTCAGCCGTCCTCGAGGCGGCCCGCCAGCGGGAGTCGGCACGGCAGCGCGACGCCGCGGCCCGCGGGGCGCGCCTGGCCTCCCTGGCCGAGCAGGAGGCCGAGCTGGCCGCGCGCCTGCGGCGCGCCGAGGCCGCCGTGGGCGGACGCGAGCTGGCCGCCCTGGAGGCCGCCGCCGAGGCGGCGCGCTCCGCCAGGGACGCCGCGAACGCGGCCCTCGAGCGCGCCAGGCAGGAGCTGGCCGAGGTGCACGAGCGGCAGGCCCTGGCCGCGGCCGAGGCGATGTCGACGAGGCGGGCCGCCGAGAGGCTGCGCGCCGCCTTCGAGGCACGCCGCGGCTACGCCCAGGGACCGCGCGCCGCGCTCTCCTCGGGGATCCCGGGCGTGGTCGGCTCGGTGGCCGACCTGCTGCGGGTCGCGCCGGAGCACCAGGCCGCGATAGGCGCCGCGCTCGGGCGACGCGCCGAGTACGTGGTCGTGGACACGGCCGCGACCGGCGAGCGCGTGATCGAGCACGTGAAGAGGGCCGGCGGCTACGTGACCGTGCTGCCCCTCGACCTGATCAGGTCCAGCGCTGCGACGGTCCCGGCCTCCGTGCTGGCCAAGGAAGGCGTGGTGGGTCTCGCCACCGGCCTCGTCGCGGTCGACCCCGCCTACGCCGGCGTGCGCGACATGCTCCTCGCCGGCACCGTCGTGACCCGCGACCTGCGCACGGCCACCGCGATCGCCCGCGCCGAGCGCCACCGCCCCCGGTGCGTGACCCTCGAGGGCGAGGTCCTCGAGGCCTCCGGGGCGATGAGCGGCGGCCGGCGCTCGCAGCAGCAGGGGAGCGTGCTGGGCCTGGCCGCCGACCTCGAGGACGCCGAGGCCGCGGCCGAGGCGGCGCGGCGCGCCGCGGAGGAGGCCATGGCGGACCTGGAGGCCGCCAGGCAGACCGTTCGGTCTCGTCAGGAGGAGGCACGCGTCGCCGCGGAGGGGGCCGAGCGCGCCGAGGCCGCAGCCGCCAGGGCGCGGGAGGAGCGCGCCGCCGCCACACGCCTCGTAGAGGAGCTGACCGAGCGCCTGACGGCGACCCGCACGGCGCTGGCCGCGGCCAGGAGCGAGGCGGCGCGCGAGGAGCCGGACGCAGAGGCCGACGCCGCCGACCTCGAAGCGGTGCGCGCCGCCTTCGAGGCCGCCCGCGCCGGGCTGGAGGAGGCGCGACGCGCGCACGCGGAGGCCGAGGCGGCGGTGGCGGGCGCGCGCCACGAGCGCGAGCTCCTGGCCGAGCGCTGGGCGGCGCACGCCGCGGCCCTCGAGCGCCTCCGGCGCGCCAGGGCGAGGCAGGAGGAGATCGCCGCCGAGCTGGACGTCGTCGCGCGCGAGCGCGAGGCGACGCGCGCGGACCTGGCGCGCGCCGCGGCGCGCCTCGAGGAGGCCACCGCGAGCCTGCCCGCCGGCGTGGAGGAGGAGGAGCGGGAGGTCGTGCGCGCCCGCGGCGTCGTCATCGAGCTCGAGGAGGAGCTGGGCCGCCGCACCGAGGAGCAGGCCCGGATCGCCCAGGCGATCGAGGAGGCGAAGGTGCAGTCGGCGCGGCGCGAGACCGCGCTCGAGCTGGTGAACGAGGAGCTCGAGGACTTCCCGCCCGGCGTGGCCAAGCTGGAGCTCTCGGAGCGCGCCGCCAGGCAGCGGCTGCGCGAGGTCACCGACGCGCTCGAGGCCCTGGGCGCCGTGAACCACCGCGCCGCCGGCGAGCTCGAGGAGGTGAGGGCCAGGCGCGAGTCGCTCGAGGTCGAGGCCGTGCAGGCGACCCTCGCCGTGGCCGAGCTGCAGTCAGCCCTGGAGCGCATCGACCGCGAGACCAGCGACCTGGTCGACGCCGCCCTGCAGCGCCTGAGGTCGTCGTTCGGGCGGCACGTCCAGCACCTCTTCGGGCCGGACGCCCGCGGGGCGATCGAGGTCGACACCGACGGGCGCCGACCGACCGGCGTGAAGATCCGTCTCACGCCGCCCGGCAAGCAGACGCAGTCGCTCCACCTGCTCTCTGTGGGCGAGCGGACCATGGGGGCACTGGCGTTCCTCTTCGCGCTCATGGGGGACGGCTCCACGGGCCTGCCTGTGGCGGTGCTCGACGAGGTTGACGCGCCCCTCGACGAGGCCAACATCCGCCGCTTCGCCACGTTCCTCACGCGGCTGGCGCGGCACGGCACGCAGTTCATCCTCATCACCCACCAGAAGGCGACGTTCGAGGTCGCCGACGCGCTGTGGGGCGTCACGACCGAGCGCGGCGTGAGCCGCGTCTTCAGCGTCAGGCGCGCCGACGACCCGCCGCAGGACCAGCGCCCGGGCGTCGGCGGGCGTCCGGCCGTCGCCGCCGACTGACCACCGGCGTGGGGCGCTTCCGACTGCTGCGGCTCGACAGCGTCGCCTCCACCCAGGACGCGCTCGCGCAGCGCGCGCGCTCCGGCGAGGACGTGAGCGGCCTGGTCGTGCGCGCGCTGGAGCAGACGAGCGGGCGCGGCCGGCGCGGCACGGCGTGGGCGTCGCCGCGCGGCGGCAGCTACCAGTCCGTCGGCCTGGGACGCGAGGCGTGGCCGTGGCTGACGCTGGCCCTGGGCGTGGGCGTCGCCGAGGCGCTGAGCGTGGGTGTCGGGGCCGGCGTGAAGGTGAAGTGGCCGAACGACCTCTACCTGGGGGACGGCAAGCTCGGCGGCATCATCGCCGAGGTCGTGGCGGGCCAGGTGATCGCGGGCGTGGGCGTGAACGTGGCCAACGCGCCGCCCCCCGGCGGGGCCGCCCTGGCGGGCGCCGAGCCGGAGGCCGTCTCGGACCTCGTGCTGGCCGGGCTGGAGCGCGGCGTCGCACTGGCGCGGGACGGGGGAGAGGCCGTGCGCGAGCGCTTCGCGTCGGTCGACGCCCTGCGGGGCCGCGAGGTCTCTGTCGTTGTCGGCGCCGAGCGCGGCGGCGAGGCCCTGACGGGCGTGGCCGTCGGGGTCGACGCCCTCGGCGCCCTGCTAGTCGCGGTGGCCGGCGCGGGCGCCCCCGTGCGGGTCACCGCCGGGCACGTCACGAGCTTCGGCCGCCCGGCGGGGGCCTGAGGGGAGCCGGCCGGCCGCCGCGCCCCGCTCAAAGTCCCCAGGCCCGCCTCTTACCTGCCGCGGCGCCACGACCCGCGCGCTCTCATGTGGCTTTGGTCTCGTCGTGGGCGCGAATCCCGGCCTAGAGTGCCGACATGCACAACTCGGTCGCACGGCCCACGGGGGACCCGAGCGGGGTGGGGGAGCGAGACGATGGCGCCGCGGAAGCGGGGGCCGCCGGCGCGATCTGGGTGGTCGACGACAGCGAGGCGATACGCGTGCTGGCGAAGAGCGCCTTCGAGCGCGCGGGCTGGCGCGTGACGGCGTTCGAGGACCTCGCCGGCGCGCGGGACGCGCTGGCCGCCGGGCCGGCGCCCGACGCCGTGCTCCTCGACATCCACCTGCCTGACGGCAACGGCCTGCACGACATCGGCGCCTTCGCGGCGACCGGGGCGGCCGTGGTGGTGGTGAGCAACGTGGCCGGGCCCGATCAGGTGGAGGCGGCCTTCGCCGCCGGCGCCGGCGACGTGGTACCCAAGCCCTTCGACCTCAGGAGCCTGCTGGCGCGCGTGGAGCGCGCGGCGCGGGCGGCGAGGGCGGTGCGGCCTGTGGCTCCCGCCGCGGAGGCGCGGGCAGCCGCGGGGGTCGGCGGGGCAGAGCTAGGCTGATGAGCGGCGCCGGGCTGGCGCCGCTGTTCGTCGCGATCCTCGTCGTGGCGGCCGCGGTCGGCGCGACGATGTTCGCGATGCTCGTCTGGTTCGTGGCCGGGCAGGGCACCGCCGGCGCCTGGCGCTCGCTCGTCGTGGCGCTCACCGTCGCCGGCGTCGGCCTGGGCGCCGTGGCCATCGTGCACCTCGCGCTGGTCGCCGTCAGGCACGAGGCGACGCGGCGGCGCGAGCGCCGCGTCCACGAGTGGACCGGGGCCTGGGCCGAGGTCGCGTCCGGCGGCCGGGTGCCGTTCGTGCCTCCCGAAGCGCGCCCCGTCGCCTCGGAGGCCGCCGCCCGCGTGATCCAGCAGCTGGCGGGCGAGGGCGCAAAGCGCGTGAGGGCCGGCCTCGCTACCAGCGGCGTGCTGCCAGCCGAGCTGGCCTCCGCGGCCCGGGGCATCGGCGTGCCGCGCAGCCGCTCCACGGCGGCTCTCGAGCGCCTGGCGTGGATCGCCACGCCCGACGCCCTGCCGCTGTTCGCCCGCGCGGCCCGCGGCCCCGACGTCAGGAGCGCGCGGGCCGCGCTGCTGGGCATGGCGAGGGTGCTGGCCGAGCAGCATCTGCCCGACCCCGTCGGACGCGAGCTGGTCTCGGCGATCGAGGACCACCTGGCCAGCGCGCCGGACCCGGCCGGCCTGCGGACGTTCCTGTCGACGGTCCTGCTGGCGACGGGAGACCACCTGTCCTGGCTGTGCGCCCGCCTGCTGCGCCGCAGCGAGCCGGAGGTGGCGCACGTGGCCGCGCTGGAGGCCATCGGCCTGTCCCACCGCCCCGAGGCGCTCGAGCTCGCCACCGAGGCGCTGCTGGGGGCGACCGAGGACGAGACGGCCGCCGCCGCGCTGCGCGCGCTGGCGCGCGTGGGGCACGTGCCGGAGAACGCCCACCACGCCGTGCTCGAGGCGACGGAGTCGGCGCACCTCGGCACGCGGGTCCAGGCCGCGCACGCGCTCGTGTGGCTGCCGCCCGAGGTCGCCCTGCCCGCCCTGTGGACGCTGCTCGGAGACACGGCGTGGGAGGTGCGACGCGCGGCGGCGCAGGCCCTCGCCCGCAGCGGGCCGCCCGGCGAGGCCGAGCTGCGGCGTGCCGCTGCCTCGCACCCCGACCGGTTCGCCAGGGACATCGCGGGGATCACGCTGGCGGCCTCCCGCGGGGCGAGCGGCGCCGAGGAGCCGGGACCCCCGCGACCGCCCGCGCGTGCCGCGCTGGCGGCGGCGGAAGGCGCCCCGTGAGCGTCGTCGACGCCCTGCAGCTCGTGGTCCTGGTGGCCTTCGCGGTCATCAACGGGACGCAGCTCGGCGGGCTGGTGCTGGCGTCGCGCGCGCTGCTCATGCGCGACAGGCGCGCGTCGCGCCTCGAGGAGGTCGCGCTGGCCAGGGCCGCGACGTACCTGCCGGTCAGCTTCCTCGTGCCCGCCTACAACGAGGAGGCGACGATCGTCGGCAGCGTCCGCAGCCTGCTGGCGATGCACTACCCGGAGTTCGAGCTGATCGTCGTGAGCGACGGCTCGAAGGACGGCACCATGGCGGTCCTCCACGAGGCGTTCGACCTCGTCCCCGCCGTCGCCAGCCCGCGCCGCTGCACCCAGCACGCCCGCGTGATCGGCACCTGGCGCAGCGCCACGCACCCGGCCCTGACCGTGATCGAGAAGGAGAACGGCGGACGCTCCGACGCGCTGAACGCCGCGATCGAGCAGGCGCGCTACCCGATCTGCGTGGTCATCGACGCCGACAGCCTCGTCGACCCCGAGGCCCTGCTCCTGGCGGGCACGCGCTTCCTCGACGACCCCACCCTGGTCGCGCTGGGCGGCTCGATCCGCCCCGTGAACGACGCGATCGTCAGCGGCGGCAGCGTGCGCCTGGCCCGCACGCCCCGCAACTTCCTGGCCCGCTGGCAGCAGCTCGAGTACGCGCGCGCGTTCACCGCCGCCCGCGTCGCGATGAGCGAGCTGGGCTGCCTGATCCTGATCTCCGGCGCCTTCGGGCTGTTCAGGCGCAGCGCCCTCATCGCCGTGGGCGGGTACCGCACCGACACCGTGGGCGAGGACTTCGAGCTGACCGTGCGGCTCCACCGCTACTTCCGCGACAGGGGAGAGCCCTACCGCATCGAGTACCTCGTCGACCCCGTGTGCTGGACTCAGGTGCCGGAGGAACCGAGGGTCCTGCGCAACCAGCGCGACCGCTGGCACCGCGGCCTCTGGGAGGTCCTGTGGGCGCACCGGGACATGCTGTTCAACCCGCGCTACGGCCGCATCGGGTTCTTCGCGCTGCCCTACATGTGGTTCGTCGAGGGCCTCTCGCCCGTGTTCGAGGTCTCCGGCTACGTGCTCGTCGCCGCCCTGGCGGTCCTCGGCCAGCTCGACGCGGCCTTCGCCGCGGCGTTCTTCGCCCTGGCGCTGCTCTACGGGCTGCTGGTCAGCCTCGGCACCACGGCCCTGGACGTCGTGCTGCCGCACTCGCCGCGCCGCGCCGTCGACAGGCTGCGTCTCCTGAACGCCGTGATGACGGAGAGCCTCTGGTACCGACCGTGGCTCGCGTTCGTGAGGCTCGTGGCCACCTTCGGCGTGCGGAGCAAGCGCGGCAAGTGGGGCACGATGACGCGCCGCAGCTTCGGCTGAGCCGTCGCGCCGGTCACCAGTCCTCGATGTCGTCGCCGATCGCCTCGGCGTCGATCTTCGCGTAGATGCGAGTCGTCTGGATGTCGGCGTGGCGCAGGTGCGCGGCGACCCGGCCGAGGTCCTTCGTCTGGCGGTAGTAGCGCGTGCCCGCGCCGTGCCTGAGCCCGTGCACGCCGGCCGTCCCGTAGTCGACGCCGGCGCGCGCGCACAGGCGCCTGAAGCGCCGCCTGGCGTGGTCGGCGGTCCAGGGCAGCACGTAGGCCTGGTCGCGCTGGCGCTTCTCGCCGGCGCGGTAGTCGGGGTCGGCGGAGAGCTCGCTCAGCGCCTCGCGCAGGCGCCTGGTCATGCGCACCGTCGCCGCCTTGCCGCCCTTGCCGGAGCGCACGCGCAGCGTGCTCGTGCCCATGTCGACGTCGTCCCACCTGAGGTCGGCCATCTCGCCGATGCGCAGCCCGCCGTGCGCGCCCAGGAGCACCATCACCCGCTCCGCGCCGGCCGCATGCCCGAGCAGCGCCTCGACCTCGCCGTCGCGGTACGGCCGGCGCTTCTCCCACGGCGGCGTCGGGTCCTTGGCGACGCGCACGTCGTCGAACGGCCGCGCCTCGGTCGCCCCGGCCCACCTGAGCGCCTTGTACAGCGTCCTGGCCGCCGCCAGCTTCACGTTCAGCGTCGCCGGCGACGGCGGCTCGCCGCCCGTCAGCGCTCCGGCCTCGAGGCGCCGCACGTAGACGACGCCGGCGTCGCGCGCCGGCCGCAGCAGGTTCTCGCCGGCCCAGGCCGCCAGCAGGTCGGCGACGCCGCGGCGGTAGGTGCGCAGCGTGTGCCGGCTGACCCGCGCGCCCTTGGCGCCGTGCAGGAAGAGGTAGGCTTCGGTGAGCGCCCAGAGCTCCTCGGCGTGGCGCTCGTTCGCGGCCTTGGCCGCGCGGCGCCTCAGCTCGTCGGGCGGCAGGCCCGCCCAGGTCTCGGCACGCGCCAGCGCGGAGCCGTCGTAGGGGGTGATCTCGGCGGCCATGCCGGCCAGCTTACACAGGTCTGATAAGACTAGTTATCAGGCTTTTCACATGCGCCCTTCGTGACGGATCCCGACCTTTGGTTCCTACTGTGCCCGTAGGTTCGATGAGAGATCGTGGACCGGGGGAACACCATGACAACGAGGCAAGTACTAGGGATCGGCGGTTCGCTGGTTCTCGTAGTCGGCGTCTTCGCGCCGATCGTCAGCGTCCCGATCGTTGGAGACCTTAACTCCTTCCAGAACGGTCGGGGCGACGGCACCATCGTCCTAGTCCTGGCACTCATATCGCTGTTGCTTGTAATGCGCGGACTCTACAGGGGTCTTTGGGTCACGGGCATCTTGAGTGCCGCTACTCTGACCATCTTGTTCCTGAACGTTCTAGATGGCATAGGTGACGTGCGGGCACACTTGGAGCGTGAACTCGCTGGAAACCCGTTCCGCGGGCTTGCCGACGTAGCCATGCAGTCTGTCCAGATCCAGTGGGGCTGGGCGTTGTTGGTAGTCGGGACTCTTGGACTACTTGCCGCTGCGGGCACCCGCGATGGGGACTCGATCGGAGACCTGGAACAGCTCGATGTGCTCACATGCTTGTCGGTGGTTGCCAGGGGGCAACAACTGGCCCGGGCAGCGAGCGAGTTCGCGCCGGACTCCAGTGACGGCGGCGCTGCAGACAGCCGAAGTCATGCTCAGTAAGCCGCCCTATCGGGCGACCTACCACTCATCGATCGGCCTCAGACCACGCGCCACCAGGGCGAAGCAAGGACGTCCGGCGCCAGCCATCGGGTCTGGTCGCCGGTGTGCAGGAGTAGCCCGGCACGCGCCATGTCACGGTACTCGGTTCTGAAGCGCCTCAGGTTCGCCGCGTCGCCCAAACGCGGCCGCGCGGTCGCCTTGACCTCTATGGGGAGCAGGTGCCCCCCGGCCTCGACGACGAAGTCGACCTCCTCGCCGGCGACCGTGCGCCAGTAGTAGACGTCCGCACGCTCCGATCGTGCGTCACGCCAGGACATCAGGTCGTGGAGGACGAGGTTCTCGAGGTGCGCGCCACCTGGCTGAGTGCCGCCTGCTAGGTGGAGGGCGAGCCCAGTATCACTCCAATAGAGCTTCGGCGACTTGATGAGGCGCTTGGCTCGATTGAGCGTGAAAGCAGGAAGCCGCACCAGCACGTAGGACGTCTCCAGCAGGTTGAGCCAGCGGTGGACCGTGGACTGGGGCAGGCCGACGGTCCTACCGAGCTCTGTCTGGTTCACGACCTGGCCGAGCCTCAGGCTCGCGACTCGCATCAGGCGCGAGAAGTCCGCCAACGAGCTAACCGACGACAGCTCTCTCAGGTCCCGCTCTAGGTAAGTCCTCACGTACCCGTCGAACCAGATGGACCTGTCTCCGTCGTTCTCCAGCTCGAGGGCCGGCGTCGGGAACCCGCCTCGTTTCGCCTGAGCCTGCCAATCGGCGGGGCCGGGTCCTGAGGCGAGCAGCTCCGGCCATTCTCTGTCGGGGGTCGAGAGGAGCTCCTCCCACACACCTCCCCGGCCCTCGCCGAGCTGCTCGCGTCGCGTCATCGGCCACAGCGTCAGGTAGCTCGCCCGGCCAGCGAGGGACTCCGAGACCTGGCGCATCATCAGCAGGTTCGCCGATCCGGTGATCAGGAACCGTCCAGCCACACGCTCCTTGTCTATCTCTCGCTTGACGGCCTGCAGCAGCTCGGGCGCGCGCTGCACCTCATCGAGCGTGACTGGCTC